>NZ_QXMN01000264.1:0-931 GCF_003581445.1 Acidovorax cavernicola
CTCTGCATGGGCGTGGCGTCGGCCCAGCCGCTGGGCCAGAAATTCCATGACAACGCGCGCGGCCCGACGCCGATCATGGAAGCCACCAAGCCGCCGGTTCTGGGCAACGCGGTGAATGACGACGTGCGCCGCACGCGCAACTATGCGATGCAGCCGCCCATCATTCCGCACCGCGTCGACGGCTACCAGATCGACAAGAACTTCAACAAGTGCCTCGACTGCCATTCGCGCACCAAGGCCGAGATGTCCCAGGCCGTGCCGGTGTCGATCACGCACTACCAGGACCGCGACGGCAACATGCTGGGCCAGGTGTCGACGCGGCGCTATTTCTGCATGCAGTGCCATGTGCCCCAGGACCCGGTGCGGCCGCTGGTCAGCAACACGTTCGTCGATGTCGACACGCTGCTGCTCCAGTCGCTGCGCAACCAGGCGCCGGGCAAGGCCCAGAAGAAAAACTGACGCGGCCACCGGCAGCAGAAGGTTCCAACCATGTTGAATTTCATCAAGCGCTACTGGGCGGTGATCCGCCGCCCCAGCGTGCACTTCAGTCTCGGCTTCCTGACCATAGGCGGCTTCATCGGCGGCATTCTTTTCTGGGGTGCGTTCAACACCGCGATGGAGCTGACCAACACCGAGAAGTTCTGCACCGGCTGCCATGAAATGCGCGACAACGTGTTTGCCGAACTCAAGAGCACCATCCACTACACCAACCGTTCGGGCGTGCGCGCCGTGTGTTCGGACTGTCATGTGCCGCACAACTGGACCGACAAGATGGCGCGCAAGATGCAGGCGTCCAAGGAAGTCTGGGGCAAGATTTTCGGCACCATCGCGACGCCGGAAAAATTCCAGGCCAAGCGCCTGGAGCTGGCCCAGCACGAGTGGGCGCGGCTCAAGGCCAACGACTCGCTCGAATGCCGCAACTGCCACAACT
>NZ_QXMN01000265.1:0-925 GCF_003581445.1 Acidovorax cavernicola
CACGCGCAGCGTCTCGTAGTCGCCTTGCAGCGCCACTTCGGCTTCGTAGTCCGCGCCGCGGCGCGACTGCACCAGCTGATGGCCTTCGATGCCCTGCAGCGCCGTCGGCGCGGGCGTGAAGCGCAGGTCGAGATCGCCTTGCTTGGCGGTGAACTCGCAGAGCGTGCGCACGGACACGGTGTAGCTCATGGTCCGTCCTCGGCGCCGCGCCATTGCACATGGCAGACGCTGACCGGAATGCCGTGTTCGCTGCAGTACTGCAGCCAGCGGATCTGGTTGTCCTGCAGCTTGTCGCCCGGGCCTTTGACTTCGACGAGTTCGTAGCGGTTTTCCGCGGGCCAGAAGCGCACGAGATCGGGAAAGCCGCTGCGATTGGTCTTGACATCCTGCATCAGCCGCGCGAACAGCAGCTTGAGGTGCGCGGCGCTGATGCAGTCGAGCGCCAGGCGCAGCAGCGGCTCGGTCAGCACGCCCCAGAACACGAACGGCGACTGCACGCCCTGCTTTTCGGCATAGCGCTGGAGAATGGTCTGCGCGTAGTCCGGCGTGTCGAGCTGCGCCAGGCACAGAGCGAATTCGTGCGACCGGCGCGCGCAGAAGTCGGGTGCGCTCAGATCGGCCGGGCCGCTCTGGAACGGATGGAAGAACGCGCCCTGCACGGGCGCGAAGATCGCGGGCCAGCACAGCAGGCCGAACAGCGAGTTGATCAGCGCGTTCTCGACATAGAACACCGGGTGGGTCTCGCTGTGCCAATGCGCGCGCAGCGCGTATTCCACGGACAGCGGCGCCGCGGGCGGATCGAGCAGGATGTCGGCGCGCATCTGCAGCAGCGCCGGGCTGGCCTGCGCGCGCTGGCGCGCCTTGGCCTGGCCCGTGTTGCGCAGCAGGCGCGGCAGCATGCGCCGCAGCTTCTGCAGTTCCTCGT
>NZ_QXMN01000266.1:0-918 GCF_003581445.1 Acidovorax cavernicola
GGCTGCTGCAGCTCGACTGCGCGCAGCAGGCGCCGCTGGCGGTGGTCACGCAGGCCGTGACCCAGCTGGCCGAAGTGGCGCTGGACCGGGCCTGCAGCCATGTGCGTGCCGACCTCGACAGCCGCCACGGCGCGCCGACCGGCCCCGACGGCCAGCCGGTGCCGCTGTGGATCATCGGCATGGGCAAGTTCGGCGCGCGCGAACTCAACGTGTCCAGCGACATCGACCTGATCTATGTCTATGAGCACGAAGGCGAAACCGCCGGCCTGGCCGACGGCCGCGGGCGCACGTCCAACCATGAGTATTTCGCGCGTGCGGTCAAGGGCATCTATGCGCTGATCGGCGAAGTCACCGAGCACGGCTTCGTGTTCCGCGTCGACCTGGCGCTGCGGCCCAACGGCAATTCCGGGCCGCCGGCGGTGTCGCTGGCCGCGCTCGAGGAATACCTGCAGACCCAGGGCCGCGAGTGGGAGCGCTTCGCCTGGCTCAAGAGCCGCGTGGTCGCGCCGCGCGACAGCGTGCGCTCGCCCGAAGTGCAGGCGCTGCGCGGAGTGGTGCTGCCGTTCGTTTTCCGCCGCTACCTCGACTACAGCGTGTTCGATGCGCTGCGTTCGCTGCACCGCCAGATCCGCGAGCACGCGGCCAAGCGCAGCGCGGGGCATCCGGGGCGCGCGAACGACGTCAAGCTGTCGCGTGGCGGCATCCGTGAAATCGAATTCACCGTGCAGCTGCTGCAGGTGGTGCGCGGCGGGCAGTTTCCCGAACTGCGCTGCCGGCCCACGCTCGAAGCCTTGCAGCGCCTGTCGCGCTCGGGCCTGATGTCGGCCGAGACTGCCGAAGCACTGGCCCAGGCCTATACCTTTCTGCGCCAGGTCGAGCACCGCATCCAGTACCTCGACGACCAGCAGACCCATGTGC
>NZ_QXMN01000267.1:0-911 GCF_003581445.1 Acidovorax cavernicola
GTGCTATGGAAATCCAGGCGGCTGGTCATTTTGTCGAGCATGTGGGCCTCGCGCTTGTGGCTTCGGGAAAAAAGTGGCCCCGCCGCGGCGGAGTCAGGAAGGCGCAATGCAGGGACGCACCGCGACAGGCCTTGATTATGGAAATCGCCCCGTTTTTCTAAAGCGTGAAGAACGCATGGATTGCTGCGCAGTTTCGTGCTTTGCGGTCATGGCAAACGCACTAAAGTCTGGACCAGGCCATGCTGTCGGCTATGCGCTTGTGCGTCGCCGTCCAGCAGCCCCCGAATTGAGGAGTTCCACTTGATGCCCAGCCCCCGGCCTCTGGCCGCACCCGCTCCCGCCGCAACGCGCCTGCGTGGCCTGGCCGGCGCCGTGCTGGCCGGCCTGGGCCTGTGGCTCGCTGGCGCCCCGTTCCAGGCGCAGGCCCAGACCCATGCCGAACTCGAGGCGCTGTCGCAGCGCTGGGCCGATGCCGCGCTGCGCAGCGACGCGGGCCCGCAGCTGCCGCTGCGCCTGCAGGTGAAGATCGGCAAGCTGGACACGCGCCTGCAGCTCGCGGCCTGCGCCAAGGTCGAGCCCTATCTGCCCGCGGGCACGCGCCTGTGGGGCCGCACCCGCATCGGCTTGCGCTGCCTGCAGGGCGCGCGCGCCTGGAACGTGTTCCTGCCGGTCACGGTGCAGGCGTTCGGTCCGGCCTGGGTGCTCAACAACAATGTCCGCCTGGGCGATGCCTTGACGGCCGGCGATGCGTCGGTCGCCGAAGTCGACTGGGCCGAAATGGATTCGCCCGTGGTCGCGAACCAGCCCGACTGGCTGGGTTCAGAGGCTGCGCGCCATCTGCAGGCCGGCCAGGCGCTGCGCCAGAACATGCTGCGCCCGCCCCAGTTGTTCGCCATGGGCGCGCCGGACAA
>NZ_QXMN01000268.1:0-905 GCF_003581445.1 Acidovorax cavernicola
GGCCAGGGCCGCGTCGTGCAGGTTCTTGACGATGGGCGACTGCAGGCCTTCGCGGCCCTTGGCGGCTTCATTGACCTTGATCCAGGCCAGGCCCTTGGCGCCGTAGATCTTGACGAACTCGGTGTAGCCGTCGATCTCGCCGCGGCTGATGGCCGCGCCGCCGGGCACGCGCAGCGCCACGACACGGCCACCGGGCGTGGTCGCGGGAGCGGAGAACACCTTGAAGTCGACATCGGCCATGACGTCGGTCAGTTCGGTGAACTCGAGCTTGACGCGCAGGTCGGGCTTGTCCGAACCGTAGAGGCGCGCCGCGTCCTGGTAGCTCATGACCGGGAAATCGCCCAGGTCCACGCCCAGCGCGGTCTGGAACACGGTCTTGATCATGCCCTGGAACATGTCGCGGATTTCCTGCTCATCCATGAACGATGTTTCGATATCGATCTGGGTGAATTCGGGCTGGCGGTCGGCGCGCAGGTCTTCGTCGCGGAAGCACTTGGTGATCTGGTAGTAGCGGTCGAAGCCCGCGACCATCAGCAACTGCTTGAACAGCTGGGGCGACTGCGGCAGCGCGAAGAACTGGCCGTCATGCACGCGGCTGGGCACGAGGTAATCGCGCGCGCCTTCGGGCGTGCTCTTGGTGAGCATGGGCGTCTCGATGTCGACGAAGCCGTTGGCGTCGAGGAACTTGCGCACTTCCATGCTGACCTTGTAGCGCAGCATCAGGTTCTTCTGCATGTAGGGTCGGCGCAGGTCGAGAACGCGGTGCGTGAGGCGCACGGTTTCCGACAGGTTGTCGTCGTCGATCTGGAACGGCGGCGTCACGGAAGCGTTGAGCACGTTCAGCTCATGGCACAGCACTTCGATCTGGCCGCTCTTGAGCTTGTCGTTGGTCGTGCCCGCGGGAC
>NZ_QXMN01000269.1:0-902 GCF_003581445.1 Acidovorax cavernicola
ACACCAGCCACGCGCTGCAACTGCGCGTCGGCCGCGACATGGTCGTGCTGCCCGCACTGGACCGCATCGTGCTCAAGCTGCGCGAAATGGCCCATCAGTACGCCGATGTGCCCATGCTCAGCCGCACCCACGGCCAGACCGCGAGCCCGACCACCGTCGGCAAGGAAATGGCCAACGTCGTGGTGCGCCTGCAGGCCGCCGTGGACCGCATCGCGAGCGTCAAAATCCTGGGCAAGATGAACGGCGCCGTGGGCAACTACAACGCCCACCTGTCGGCCTGGCCCGAATTCGACTGGGAAGCGTTCAGCAAGCAGGTCATCGAAAGCCCCGAACCCAACGGCCTGGGCCTGACCTTCCAGCCCTACTCGATCCAGATCGAGCCGCATGACTACATGGCCGAGCTGTTCGACGCCGTGGCGCGCGCCGACACCATCCTGATCGACCTGTCGCGCGACATCTGGGGCTACGTCTCGCTGGGCTACTTCAAGCAGCGCCTGAAGGCCGGCGAAATCGGTTCGTCGACGATGCCGCACAAGGTCAACCCCATCGATTTCGAGAACGCCGAAGGCAATCTGGGCCTGGCCAACGCGCTGCTCAAGCACCTGTCGGAAAAGCTGCCCGTGAGCCGCTGGCAGCGCGACCTGACCGATTCGACGGTGCTGCGCAACATCGGCGTGGCGCTGGGCTATGCCACGCTGGCCTACACCTCGCTGATGACCGGCCTGAACAAGCTCGAACTCAACGAGGAAAAGCTCGCCGAAGACCTGGACAACGCCTGGGAAGTGCTGGCCGAGCCCATCCAGACCGTGATGCGCCGCTATGGCGTGCAGGGCGCGTACGAAAAGCTCAAGGAAGTCACGCGCGGCAAGACCGTGCAGGCCGAAGACCTGCACCGCCTGATC
>NZ_QXMN01000270.1:0-889 GCF_003581445.1 Acidovorax cavernicola
CATCACGGTGATGTTCTTTTCGGGAGTGGCGTGGGCCACTTCCTCGATGTCCATGCCGCCTTCGCTGGAGGCAATGAACGCCACCTTCTGCGTGGCACGGTCGGTCACGGCCGACAGGTAGTATTCCTGCTGGATGTCAGCGCCGTCTTCGATGTACAGGCGGCGGACCTTCTGGCCTTCGGGGCCGGTCTGGTGCGTCACGAGCTGCATGCCGAGGATTTCGCCGGCGATGCGCTTGACGTCTTCAATGGTCTTGGCGACCTTGACGCCGCCGCCCTTGCCGCGGCCGCCCGCGTGGATCTGGGCTTTCACGACCCAGACCGGGCCGCCGAGCTTTTGAGCCGCTTCGACGGCTTCTTGTACGGTGAATGCAGGAATGCCGCGCGGAACGGGCACGCCGAACGTACGCAAGATTTCCTTGCCTTGATATTCATGAATCTTCATGAGCTGTCTCTCTCTCAGGAATGGTGGTTTACCCGGTTGCCATAATGCTGTCTGGCCGCGGGCGTGGGACATGGCAATCCGGGAATGTATCATGCTGCGATGCACCATCCCTGGTGTAAAACTACTAACCCATATACTGGCTTTAGCAACGCGCGCGTAGTGCAGGGCCGGTAACGATTGCAGGAGCTTTTCCATGTCCAAAGTGTTCATTGACGGCGAAGCCGGCACCACGGGGCTGCAGATCCGCGAACGGCTGCAGGCGATGCCTGGTGTCGAGCTGATCAGCATCGCCCCCGAACTGCGCAAGGACCCGGCCGCCAAGCGTGCGCTGGTCGCCGGCGTGGACCTGGTGATCCTGTGCCTGCACGACGACGCCGCGCGCGAAACCGTGGCCATGGTCGATACCATCACCCAGGAGACCGGCCGCGTCATCAAGATCATCGAT
>NZ_QXMN01000271.1:0-889 GCF_003581445.1 Acidovorax cavernicola
GCGTAGACCTTGTCGAGTTCGCGAAAGCCCTTGACTTCGATCGGATTGCCGCACTGGTCGAGAAAGAACATCGTCGCCTGTTCGCCGGGCTGGCCCGCGAAGCGCACCTGGGGCTGGAGCACGAAGTCCATCTGCTGCGCCTGCAAGCGCGCCGCAAGCGCTTCCCAGTCGGGCATGGCCATGACCAGTCCCAGGTGCGGCATGGGCACCATGTGGTCGCCGACGCGGCCGGTGTTGGTCACGGGAAACGGCTCGCCCAGGTGCAGCGAAATCTGGTGGCCGAAGAAGTCGAAGTCCACCCAGGTGTCGGTGCTGCGGCCTTCCTGGCAGCCGAGCACCGTGCCGTAGAAGGCGCGGGCTTTGTCGAGGTCACGGACATGGTAGGCGAGATGGAAGCAGGTAGGCATGGCAATACGTTCTGAAAACAGGGCCCGCGCAGGCGGGAAGCGCAATGGGCGCAAGGTTAACGGGCATACTCCAAAAGACATAGCCAATATTGTTTTCCGTTGCAAAAGGATTTCTTTTGGAGATTCGTTATCTCAAGAGCCTGATCGCCGTCGTCGACAGCGGCTCGATCGCCGAAGCCGCGCGCAGCGAACACCTCACGGCGGCCGCGATCGGCCAGCGCGTGCAGGTGCTGGAGCGCGAACTGGGCTTCGCGCTGTTGTCGCGCAGCGGGCACAGCGCCCGGCCCACGCAGGCCTGCAGCCAGCTGCTGCCGCGCGCGCGCCGGCTGGTGCGCGAAGCTGCGCTGCTGTCAGGCGACGCCAGCGTCGACGGCCTGCGCGGCACGCTGCGCATAGGCGCGGTCTCGACCGCGCTCACGGGGCTGCTGCCGCGCGCGCTGCGCGCGTTCAGCCAGGCCGCGCCCGGGGCGACGGCGCAGATC
>NZ_QXMN01000272.1:0-887 GCF_003581445.1 Acidovorax cavernicola
ATACCGCACCGACTGCCGCCTGAACCAGGCCGGCAGCCGCCAGATGACAGCGGGGCCTATGGGCCCCGTTTTCGTTGGTGTATTTTTCACCTTTGATTCGATTCGAGAGACCGAGCATGCAGCAATGGCAGACCAGCCGCTTCCTGTTGAACCTGGAGCGCCCCCAGGTGATGGGCATCGTCAACATCACGCCGGACTCCTTTTCCGACGGCGGCGCGCACGACAGCCTCGCGCCCGCGCTCGCGCACTGCGAGCAACTGCTCAAGGACGGTGCGGACATTCTCGATATCGGCGGTGAGTCCACGCGCCCGGGCAGCCCGGCCGTGGGCCTCGAGGAAGAACTGGCGCGCGTGCTGCCGCTGGTGCGCGAGGCCGTGAAACTGGGCGTGCCGGTCTCGGTCGATACCTACAAGACCGAAGTGATGCAGGCCGTGCTCGACCTGGGCGCGGACATCATCAACGACATCTGGGCGCTGCGCCAGCCGGGCGCGGCCGCCGTGGTCGCGGCGCATGCGCAATGCGGTGTCTGCCTGATGCACATGCACAGCGTGCCGCAGAGCATGCACCGCGAGCATATGCAGGGCGATGCCGTGGTCCAGGTGCGGGATTTTCTCGCGGCCTCGGCGCAGGCGCTCGAGGCGCTGGGCGTGGCCCGGCAGCGCATCGTGCTCGATGCGGGCACGGGCTTCGGCAAGACCGTGGCGCAGAATTTCGCGCTGCTCGCGCGCGAGGCCGAACTCGCGTCGCTGGGCTATCCGCTGCTGGCGGGCTGGTCGCGCAAGGGCTCGCTGGGCCAGATCACGGGTCTGCCGGTGGACGAGCGCATGGTGCCCAGCGTCGCCGCGGCCCTGCTGTCGGTCGAACGCGGCGCGCGCATCGTGCGCGTG
>NZ_QXMN01000094.1:0-4471 GCF_003581445.1 Acidovorax cavernicola
TCGATCACCTTGGGATGGTCGAACGTGACCTTGGTGCCGGCTTCGTTGGCCAGCAGCACGCCGTTGGGCGTGGTCAGCGTCTGCAGCATCCAGTAGCCAAAGCCCGTCGACGGGATCTGGATGCCGTACTGTGTGACCTTGCCGCTCGCGTCCTTGCGCGTGAGCTTCTGCGCGGCGTCGCTCAATTCCTTCCAGGTCTGGGGCGCGCGGTTCGGGTCCAGTCCCGCCTGCTTGAACAAGTCCTTGTTGTAGTACATCACGACCGTGGAGCGCTGGAACGGCACGCCCCAGGTCTTGCCGCCGGTGTGGCTGTTGGCCATGAAGGCCGGGTAAAAGCTCTTGAGCCAGGCCTGGTCGGCGGCGGTCTTGACGAACTGGTCGATGGGCGCGATCGCGTCTTCGTCGATCAGCGTGAACATGTCGGTCGACAGCAGCACCGACGTCGCGGGCGGCTTGCCCGACTTGTGCGCCGTCAGCGCCTTGACGATGGTTTCCTGGTAGGTGCCCGCATAGATCGGCGTGACCTTGATGTTCGGGTGCTGCTTCATGAAATCCGCCGCGAAACCGTCGATGGTCTTGGCGATGGCGCCGCCCACGGCCACGGGGTAGTAGAACGGCACTTCCACCTGCGCCTGGGCATGGGCCAGGCCCAGCGAGCCCGTGGCCGCGGCCAGGGCCAGGGTCTGGATGAAGGTCTTGCGATGCATGGTGACTCCTGAAAAAAAGCGATGAACGACGGGGCGCTGCCGCGGCCAGACCGGCGATCCGGGAACAGGGGATTCAGGCGGCGCGCGCGCCCAGGCGCAGGCCGTCGCCGCCGAAAAAGTGGGTGTCGGCGTCGTGCCAGGCCAGGCGCACGCGCGCGCCCGTGGGCACCTGCTGCGGGCCCGGGGCACGCACCGTCAGCACTTCGCTGCCCACCTGGCAGCGCAGCACCAGATCGGCGCCGAGGTATTCCTGGCCGACGACTTCGGCGGGCACGGGAGCGTGTTCCGCGGCGTCGTCGGGAAACACCGCGATGGCTTCGGGGCGCAGCCCCATGCAGCGCGCGCTGCCGCCGCCCACGCCCACATCGCTGCCCGCGATGCGGCCGTGTTCGAGCGCGATCAGATTCATTGCGGGCGTGCCGATGAAGCGCGCCGCAAAGCGGCTTGCGGGACGGGCATACATTTCGCGCGGCGTCGCGCATTGTTCGACCCGGCCCTGGTGCAGCAGCACCACCTGGTCGGCCATGCTCATGGCTTCGGCCTGGTCATGGGTCACGTAGACCACGGTCAGACCCAGGCGCAGCTGCAGTTCGCGCAGTTCGCTGCGCATTTCCTGGCGCAGCTGGGCGTCGAGATTCGACAGGGGTTCGTCCATCAGGCAGACCTTGGCCTGGGCCACGAGCGCGCGCCCCAGCGCCACGCGCTGCTGCTGGCCGCCCGAGAGTTGCGCGGGCCGGCGGTCGAGCAAACCGGTCAGGCCGAGCAGCTCCGCGGCCTCGGCCAGGCGGCGCGCGGCTTCGGCCGCAGGCACCTTGCGCACCGACAGGCCAAAGCCTATGTTCTCGGCCACCGTGAGGTGAGGAAACAAGGCGTAGTTCTGGAACACCATGGCGATGCCGCGCTCGGCGGGTGGCAGGTGGCCGACTTCACGGCCATCGATGCGCACACTGCCCGCGGTCGCGGTTTCCAGCCCCGCAATGATGCGCAGCGTGGTTGACTTGCCACAGCCCGAAGGCCCGAGCAGCACGCAGAAAGTTGCCGGTTCAATGCGCAACTGCAGCGCGCCCAGCGCTGTCGTTGCTCCCCAGGACTTTGCGACGCCATCGAGTTCGATCAGAGACATGACGCAAGTCTAGGCAGGTCATGTGACGAATGGATGTCAATTTTGCCGGTGCTTACCCTGACGTCACCTTGGCGTTCCCTGCATGCCACGGGGGCGGCCGGCCCCTTTTATGACCCTGCGTGACATGCAGGAAGAACGGTCTGTGACGCATCAGGGAGCCGGCACCACCTTGACTGGCGCATTCGGCGCCACGCCGAACATTTCGGGCGCATACAGCGCTTCGACGCGCGTGGGCGGCAGCGCGAATTCGCCGACATTGCTCACGCGCACGCGGTAGCGCACCTTGGTGCTGCCGCGCGGCAGCCACTCGTAATAGCCGCGCCAGGACGAGAAGCTGCGCTCCTCGAACGTCGGCGCGCTGTCGGTGTCTCCGGTATCGGTGGCCCCGCCCTGCTGCGCGATCTCGGAGTCGCGGCCCAGGCCGCTGCCGAGAATCGTCGCGCCCGCGGGAATCGGGTCGGTGATCGCCACCCAGCCCATGTCGGCCGTGGACGTGACGTCCAGCGTCACCTCGAGCACGTCGCCGCGCTGGTAGCTGCCTGCGGGCAGCTGCGACGGCGTGACGCGCGTGACGGTCTTGCGCACGGTATAGCCGGCGCTGAACGGCTTGCTCAGCGGCACCGCAGCCACGGCCTGCAGGCTCAGCCAGGGCTTGCCCTGGCCTTCGTGCGTGACGGTGAGCGGGCCCGGTGCCCAGGGCAGGAACAACGCGTTGGCGCCCGAGGCCGCCACCGGCGCGCCCACGGGGCTCGCGCCCAGCGGCACGCCGGCCGCGGGAAGGCCCGCTGCCGGCTGGCCCGCGACGCTGCGCCATCCCTTGACCACGCTGTGCGTGCCCAGCTGGGCCAGCGTGCGGCCCGCGACCGGCGTGCTCTCGCGCTCGCGCGAGAACGCCTGCAGCGCAAGCACGCCCCACAGGTTGGCCGTGGTCGTGGTCCAGGCGCCGCCGCGCTGGCGCGCGATCAGGCCCTGGGCCAGGCGCGGCACATCGTCCTGCCACTCGGGCAAGGTCAGCGCGGTCAGCAGCAGGCGCGCGGCATTGCTGTCGCCGCCCTGCATCTGCCACCACCAGTGGTCGTCCTTCTCGGTGCTGAACACCACCTGGCTGCCCTGGAACGACAGCCGGCTTTGCAGCATCTGCTTGGCTTCCTGCAGCCGCGCCTCGCGCTGCGCGGCCTCGGGCAGGCGCTGCAGGATCTGCACCCAGTCGAGCAGCGCGTGCGTGGGCCACTGCGCGGGCGCGACGCGGATGCTCTCGAGCATGCGCGGCCCGGCGCGGCCGTTGCGCGACAGCGCCTCGATCGCCGCGAGCTTGCGCACTTCGAGCGCCCGCGCCTGGTCGCTGCGCGGATTGTTCAGCGGGCGTTCGAGCCGGCCTTCGACGAAGGCGATCAGCGCGCTTTCCATCTGCGCGCGCAGCGCTTCGGGCAGGGCCAGGCGCGGGTCCTGGCGCGCGGCTTCATGGCTCGCAGCCAGCAGATAGGCGGTCAGCGTGTCGCTGCCGCGGTGCTGCGCGCCCGCGCGTGACGCAGCGGCGCCCGGCGGGAAATACGAGGCCAACCCGTTCTCGTCGAGATAGCTGGGCATCTTCGCGATCACCTGCTGCCACTGCGCGGCGTCGCCCAGGCCCAGCGCGCGGCTGCTGATCTGCTCGAGGCAGGTATAGGCATAGCGCAGCCACCAGTCGCGCACGCCGGGCAGGCCATCGGCCAGCTTGGGCGCCAGCGCCAGGCGCAGGCCGCCGCGGCCCGGCAAGGCGTCTGCCGGCGGCGCGACCGGCAGCTGCCACTGCCCGTCGATCTGCACCAGCGTCGCCTGCTGTACCGCGAGCGGCACGGCCGCCTCGATGCGCTGGCGCACGCGAACAGCATCGCGCGCGGGCGGTGCGCCCGGCGTCACGTCCTCGGCGTCGATTTCCCAGTCCAGGCCCGCGGCCAGATTCTCCAGCGCGCTGCTGCCTGCGGCATTGAGCGGTACCGTGACCTCCCACGCGACTTCCTGCGACGCGCCCGCGGCCAGCGCGATGCGCTGCGCGGCCAGCGCCAGCGGCGCGGCGCGGCTGCACCTGGACCTGCATCGCGCGCGCGGTGGTGTTGCGCAGCGTGATCTGCGCGCGCAAGCGGTCGCCCTCGCGCACCAGCGGCGGCAGGCCGCTGATGATCTGCAGGTCCTGCGTGCTGCGGATCTTGGTGCGTCCCGTGCCGAACATCTGCACACCCGCATCGGCGACGGCGACGATCTCGAACGTGGTCAGCGAATCATTGAGCGGCACCTCGACGCGCGCCTGGCCCTTGGCGTCGAGCACCACGCTCGGCTGCCACAGCAGCACGCTGTCGAACAGTTCGCGCCGCGGGCTGCGCCCGCCGCCGCCGCCCGCGGGCACGGCCTTGCGGCCGTAGTGGCGCCGGCCTATGACTTCCATCTGCGCGGTCGCGGTCTGCACGCCCCAGGCGCGGCGCGGCAGCATCGCGTCGAGCAGGTTCCAGCTGCCGTTGGGCATGAGTTCGAGCAGCGCCTGGTCCACGGCAGCGAGCGCGACTTCGGCGCCGGCCGCGGGCTGGCCGTTGGGCAGCCTGGCGCTGATCGTGACCTGGGCCTTGCCGCGCACCGGGTAGGTTTCGCGCTCGGCGCTGACCTGCAC
>NZ_QXMN01000273.1:0-882 GCF_003581445.1 Acidovorax cavernicola
ATATAATATTTCGTGAGTAAAAAATTTGGCGTTTTTTCCCGGGGGATTTTGAATATTCCCTTTTTGACAGCATTGCTCGGCGCAGCAGTGGTGGCGCTGCGCGTGTGGCACCGACCTCGGGTTGAGGCCATAGCTGGCTGGGGGCAGCGGCCAAGTACGCGCAAGAGCCGTGCTTATGCGCGAAGGTACGGCTTGCCATACGTGGCGCTGGAAGATGGTTTTCTGCGATCGTTCGGCACGGGGGACCATTTCCCGCCTATCTCCATCGTGCTGGACGATGAAGGTATTTATTACGACTGCACGCGCGCGAGCGCGCTGGAGCGCCTGCTCAATAGCAAAGATGATGTGCTGTTGCTTGATGCATCGGTCCTTCGTTCTGCCCGGATGCAGTTACTGCATTGCTCGCTGAGTAAATACAATCATGCCCCAATGCTCGCGCCAGGCGTGTTGCGCGCCGGGGAGAAGGCGCGGGTGCTGGTGATCGACCAGACGGAAGGCGATATGAGCGTGGCGTTGGGTGGCGCAGATGCGCAAACTTTCCGGGCCATGCTGGCCGCTGCAAAAGCAGAACATCCAGACGCCACCGTGTATGTGAAAACCCATCCCGAAGTGGCGTCTGGCCGCAAGGGCGGTTATCTGACCGGGGTGGAGGAGGATCAACAAACGGTGTTGCTGCGCGATGCCGTCAATCCGTTGAGCCTGATAGAACACATGGACCATGTCTATGTGGTCAGTTCCACCATGGGATTCGAGGCACTGCTCGCGGGCAGACAGGTGACCTGTTTTGGTGTTCCCTGGTATGCAGGCTGGGGGGCAACAGACGACCGCCAGGCAGCACATCCCGCCATGGCGAGGCGCACGCGTACGCGCTCGGTTGACGAG
>NZ_QXMN01000274.1:0-876 GCF_003581445.1 Acidovorax cavernicola
CGCAGGTCCCTGGGGCTGAGCGCGCCGATGTCGGCGCCGTCGACCAGGATGCGGCCGGCCGTGGGCTCGATGAGCCGGTTGAGCATGCGCACCAGCGTGGATTTGCCCGACCCCGACAGGCCCATGATGACGAAGATCTCGCCGGCTTCGATCTGGAAATCGGCATCGAAGACGCCGATCGACTGGCCGGTGCGGGCCAGGATGTCCGATTTGCTCAGACCCTGCTGGACGAGCTCCAGCGCGTCCTGCGGCGCGTCGCCGAAGACTTTGAAAACATGCTCGATGGTGATCTGTTTGGCCACTGTTTCGCTCTCCCTTTTATTGGATTGAAGACAGTCCAGCGCTTTGCGAAAGGCTGGCATGCAAGGCCGAAGGCAGCACCTGATGCAACGTATGCCGGTATCCCGCGAAGGGACCGGTGACGACCGGAAATGCGCGTGCGCAGCACGCGCATGGGCTCGAATGGTGCTGCGAGGAGCACGCAAGAGCCAGGCAAGACGCCGGGGCGCGACGGGGTGAAACCCGTCTGCCTGCCGGCGATCCAGGGGCGGAGAACAGCCGCCAGCCTGGGCATCAGGACCACGATCGGCCCGATGACGGGCTGCCAAGGCAACGCCGCCTGAAGTGGATCGAAACGCCGAAAACGCGTCGATTACCTGCATGGCAGGTTGTAAATAAGCGTTTGATTCTATTGATTAAGTGCTTTTGTGTCAATAAATGGTTATTTTTGGCTGTGTTATCACGCGCGCGTTTTTTACGCGCCAGGCGAAAAAAAACCCGCGCCGCGGATCGCGGAGCGGGTTCTGATCGGGCGCAGCGCC
This sequence comes from Acidovorax cavernicola, assembly GCF_003581445.1. Classification (NCBI taxonomy): domain Bacteria; kingdom Pseudomonadati; phylum Pseudomonadota; class Betaproteobacteria; order Burkholderiales; family Comamonadaceae; genus Acidovorax; species Acidovorax cavernicola. The sequence goes on from NZ_QXMN01000274.1 coordinate 822, forward strand.
CGGTGCTCAGTGGGAGCGGTTCTGGTTGTGGCGCAGCAGGCGGTCGGTATAGGCG
>NZ_QXMN01000275.1:0-872 GCF_003581445.1 Acidovorax cavernicola
TGCTTCACCAGGCCGTCCTTGGTCAGGATGCGGAACGCTTCACGCAGCGTATTCCTGGACACGGTGAGCTCGTCCGCCAGGGCCTGCTCCGACAGACGCATGCCAGGGGACAACACACCCTGCACGATCTTCAGGCGAAGTTGTTCGGCGATGCGGTCGCTGAGGCTTTCGGAGGTCAATGGGCGCTGGGTGGACATGATGGGAAGGCAGTTTGAACCGCATTAGTATCCGGGTTTTTCACGACCCAGGCCTTGTTCGCTTGCCGCCAGGCCGTTGTTGGTCAACCGTCAGGCCATTATTTTCACCCATCGCCGGAATATTGTTGAACAACATGATTTCTGTGCGGCCGCGCGCGCCGGCGCACCGGGTTGGACGATGTCCGCCCGATATTGGTGCCTGCGGCATCGGTATTTTCACCAGTGGTCACAGAATTGTTCAACAAACTATAGTGGCATGTAATTTGCAATGCTGCTTTTGTTCTTTTCTTTGATTTCCATGAACAGGGAGTTGGTATGTTGAAAAAGTGTTTGACTACTGCGGTTTTGGCTGGCGTCGCGCTGGGAGCGGCCGCTCAGACGAAGTGGGATCTGCCGTCGGCCTATCCGATTTCCAATTTCCACACCGAGAACCTGATGCAGTTCATCGCTGACGTCGACAAGAACAGCGCAGGCAAGCTCAAGATCCAGGCCCATCCGAATGCCTCGCTGTTCAAGGCGCCCGAAATCAAGCGCGCGGTGCAAAGCGGTCAGGTGCAGGCCGGCGAAGTCATCCTCAACAACTTCGAGAACGAGAACCCGCTGTTCGGCCTGGACGGCGTGCCGTTCCTGGCCACCAGCTACACCGATGCGTTCAAGCTGTACCGCGCGCAGAAG
>NZ_QXMN01000016.1:0-128613 GCF_003581445.1 Acidovorax cavernicola
CTTCTGGGACTGGGTGGGCGGGCGCTACTCGCTGTGGTCGGCCATCGGCCTGCCCATTGCGCTGGCCATCGGCGCCGACGGCTTTCGCCGGCTGCTGGCGGGCGCGCATGCGATGGACGAGCATTTCCGCACCGCGCCGCTGGCGCGCAACCTGCCGGTGCGCCTGGGCCTGCTCGACGTCTGGTACCGCAACTTCCACCGCTTCACGAGCCGCAGCATCGCGCCGTACCACAGCGCCCTGAAGCGCGTGCCGGCCTACCTGCAGCAGCTGGAGATGGAAAGCAACGGCAAGCAGGTCGATGCGGGCGGCCAGCCCGTGGCCTTCGGTACCTCGCCCGTGCTCTGGGGCGAGCCCGGCACCAACGGCCAGCACGCCTACTTCCAGATGCTGCACCAGGGCACCGACGTGATCCCGCTCGAATTCATGGCGGTGCGCGACGCCTCGCACGACCTCGACGGCCACCACCCCAAGCTGCTCGCCAATGCGCTCGCGCAGGCGCAGGCGCTGATGGTCGGCAAGCTCGACGAAGGCGGCCACAAGAACTTCCCGGGCAACCGCCCGAGCACCTTCTTCGTGCTGCACAAGCTCACGCCCGAAGCGCTGGGCGCCTTCCTCGCGATGTACGAGCACCGCGTGTTCACCAGCGGCGCGCTGTGGGGCATCAACAGCTTCGACCAGTGGGGTGTGGAGCTGGGCAAGGTGCTGGCGCGCGACATCGAACCGCGCCTGGCCTCGGGCGATGTCACGGGGCTCGACGCTTCCACGGCCGGCCTGCTGAAACGGCTGAGCGCCTGACCCTACGCACTATTCCATAGGCCGTTAGGCCATTGGTTTGCGGATGCGTGGCCGGTTTGGCCGAGTTTGTCGTTGCACAGTGCGCCGATATGATGGCCCCGGGGAAATTTCCCTGGGATCCCATCAAGAGGAGTGAGTCAATGGACTTTCAAACAGCGGTCAAGACGTGCATCGCCAAATACACCGACTTCAGCGGTCGTGCGTCGCGTTCGGAATTCTGGTGGTTTTTTCTGGCCCAGATCGGGGTGCTCATCGTGACGAGCCTGATCCATCGCTATATATACGCCATTGCAGCGCTGGGCCTCCTGCTGCCGGGGCTCACAGTGGGCGCACGCCGCCTGCACGACATCGGCAAGAGCGGCTGGTTCCTGCTGCTGGGCATCATCCCGCTGGTCAATCTGGTGCTGATCTATTTCTTCGTTCAGCCGTCGCAGCCGGAGAGCAACGCCTACGGCGCACCGCCGAGCGCCTGAGCTTTCTCCCAAGGGCCGCACATGCGGCCCTTTTCTTTTGAGGCCACAGGCGGCAGGCGACTCAGGCCGTCACCGCTTCGGCGGACGACATGGCTGGCGCGCCGCTCGCCATGCGCACGCACAGGTCGAAGGCCTGCTGCAGCCCTTCGATCTGCGCCATGCCCTTGCCTGCGATGTCGAAGGCGCTGCCGCTGGCCGATGTGGCCACCGGCACGGGCAGGCCGCCGTGCAGGGTCACGCCCTGCTCGAAGCCCATGAGCTTCATCGCGATCTGGCCCTGGTCGTGGTACATCGACACCACCGCGTCCACGTCCCCGCGCCGCGCGCCGATGAACACGGTGTCGGGCGAGAAGGGGCCGCGCGCGTCGTAGCCTTCGGCGCGCAGCCGTTCGATGGCGGGCGCGATGATCTCGATCTCTTCCATGCCGATCGAGCCGCCGTCGCCCGCGTGCGGGTTGAGCCCGGTCACGGCGATGCGCGGTTGCGCCACGCCCGCGCGGTGCAGGGCCGACGCGATGATCTTCACGGCGTCGCCCACGCCCTGCACGGTGATGTGGCTCGCCACGTCCTTCAGCGGAATGTGCGAGGTCACGCGCGAGGTCCACAGCGATCCGGTGAGGTTGAACTCGCAGACGAAGCCCGTCACGGCGAAGCGCTCCTGCATGTAGCGCAGCTCGTCCTCGTGCACGAGGCCGCCCAGGCGCAGCGAATGCTTGTTGAGCGGCGCGAAGAGGATCGCGTCGGCCTGGCCGCGTCGCACGGCCAGCGTCGCGTCTTCGAGCGCCTGGAACGAGGCCCGGCCCGAGCGTTCGTTCGATTCGCCGAGCACCGGTTCCTCGCCCGCCATCCAGTCGCGCGTGAAGAGGCTGAGCCGGCCGTCCTCGAAGCGCAGGTCGTCCAGCGCTTGCACCTGCAGCGGGGCGAGCTTCAGGCCCGCCACGCGCTCGCCCGCGGCCAGCACGACGGGGTCGGCGATCAGCAGCACGCGCGCGGCGTCGAGGTTGCGCTGGCGCGCGAGCAGCTTCACGGCCATCTCGGGGCCGACGCCGCCGGGGTCGCCCAGCAGCACGGCGATGCGGGGTTTGGCGCGGGTCACGCCCGGTGTGTTCAATGAGGTTGGCATGGTCGGCAAGGGAGGTCGGAGGAGGAAGAGAAAGGGAAGGGCGGCGTCATTCGGCCTTGATGCGCGCGTCGCGCACGAGCTGGCCGTAGTGGTCGAACTCCTGCTTGTTCATCGCGGCGAAAGGTTCGCCGGTCAGCGTGCCGGGTTCGCCACCGAGCGCCTTGATGCGCGACTGCACGTCCGTCAGGTTCAGCGTGCGGGTGAGTTCGGCGCTCAGGCGTTCGACCGCCGGGCGCGGCGTGCCGGCCGTCACGTACAGGCCGTACCAGGTGGACACGTCGGCGCCCTTGATGCCCTGTTCGGCGAGCGTGGGCACGTCGGGCAGCTCGGGCGAGCGCTGCGGCGCGCTCACGGCCAGCGCGCGGAACTTGCCGGCGCGGATCTGACCCATGGCCGAGGAGGTGCTGTCGAACATCATCTCGACCTCGCCCGAGATGATGTCGATGTGCGCCTGCGAACTGCCCTTGTAGGGCACGTGGATCGACTTCATGCCCGTGGCCAGGTTGAAGGCCTCGCCGCCCACGTGCTGCGTGCTGCCGATGCCCGACGACGCGTACTTGAAGCCGCCCGGCTTGGCGGCCATGGCGGCCACGAGGTCCTTCACCGACTTGTAGGGCGAGTTCACCGACACCACCAGCACGTTGGGCATCACGGCCACGAGGCCGATCGGCTGCAGGTCTTTCAGCGGGTCGTACTTGAGCTTGAGGATGTGCGGCGCCACGGCCTGCGCGGTGTTGGTGGCCAGCAGCAGCGTGGCACCGTCGGCCGGCGCGCGGGCGGTGAGTTCGCCGGCGATGGTGTTCGATGCGCCGGGGCGGTTCTCCACCGTCACGGGCTGCTTGAGCTCGGGCGAGAACTTGTCGGCCAGCACGCGCGCGAGGATGTCGGTGCCGCCGCCGGGCGAGGCGCCGACCATGATGCGCAGCGGCTTGTCGGGGTAGGCCGGCTGCGCGCCCGCGTTCGGGGCGCCCAGGCTGGCGGCCAGCGCCAGCAACGCCGCCAGGCCGCCGCCGCGGGCCAGGGGAAAGAGGGTCATCGCGTCGTCTCCTGCTTGTTGTGGCCCCGAGACTACGGAGCTTCGGGCGCTCGATCCAATCGAAAAAGCCGGCCAATCCATATACTTTTGTGCATGAAGCCCGGCCTCACCGACACCTCGCTGATGCTCCATGTCCGGCCGCGCCAACTGCTCCTGCTGGCCCGGCTCGACACGCATCGCCACCTCGGCCGCGCGGCCGAGGCCATGAACATCAGCCAGCCCGCCGCCACCAAGCTGCTGCAGCAGCTGGAGGAATCGCTGGGCGAACAGCTCTTCGAGCGGCTGGCGCGCGGCATGGCGCCCACGCCCTACGGCGAGATCCTGATCCGCTACGCCCGCCGCGTGCTCAGCGACTTCGGTACCGCGCGCGAAGAGATGCTCGCGCTGCGCTCGGGCCTGAGCGGCGCGCTGCGCGTGGGCAGCGTGCCGGGCGCCGTGCCCGAGCTGCTGGCGCCGGCGCTGGTCGCGTACCACCAGCGCCATCCGCAGGTGGCCGTGTCGGTGGTGGTCGAGACCAGCGACGTGATGCAGGCGCAGCTGGAGCAGGGCGACGTCGACCTCGTGCTGGGCCGGCTCACCGACGGCCATGACGAGGCGAAGTACGCGAGCGTGCCGCTCCTGGGCGAGTCGCAGGTGGTCGTGGTGCGCGCGGCGCACCCGGTGTTCGAGCGCGCGGCTCCGGTCACGCTGGCCGAGATGGCGAACTGGTCCTGGGTGCTGCAGCCGCCGGGCTCGCCGCAGCGCGGGCGCTTCGAGGCTGCGATGCGCGAGGCGGGCATCCAGGCGCGGCTGGACATCATCGAAACGGCATCGCCCATCGCGATCACGGCCCTGCTGGAGAACTCCGACATGGCGGCCGTCATGCCGGCCTCGCAGGCCAGCCACTACGCCCGGCTGGGCGTGCTGCGCACGGTGCCGGTGGAGCTGCCGGTGCGCGTGCCGCCGATCTGCCTCATCACCCGCGAGGACCGGGCGCTGTCGCCGGCCGCCGCGCAGTTCCGGCGGCAGCTGCTGGGTGGGCATGGCTGATCCTGAGAACTTCAGACCGACGGTTTTCCATGCTGTATTGCGTTGACTAGGGAATTCACTAGATAACTGGTGCATGAGCGTACAGATGGCGGCGGTCGAAGTACCAAAACCGCAAGCGCGTTTCTCCAGAATCCGGGCACGGCGACCACGATCTCGGGGCGTCGCTCACCTCTAGGAGACAACATGAAGCGTTTTCTGAAAGCGGGCCTCGTCCTCGCACTGGCCGGCGCGGGCCTCGCGTCCCAGGCCGCTCCCACCGAACTCGTGATCGCGACCGTCAACAACGGCCACATGATCGAGATGCAGAAGCTCACGCCCTTCTTCGAAAAGGCGAACCCCGACATCAAGCTCAAGTGGGTCACGCTCGAGGAAGGCACGCTGCGCCAGCGCGTGACCACCGACATCGCCACCAAGGGCGGCCAGTTCGACGTGATGACCATCGGCCTGTACGAAGCGCCGATCTGGTCGAAGAAAGGCTGGCTGCAGCCCATTGCCACCGATGCCGCCTACGACGCCGACGACCTGCTGCCCGCCATCCGCGCGGGCCTCTCGAACGAAGGCAAGCTGTACGCCGCGCCGTTCTACGGCGAGAGCTCGATGCTCATGTACCGCAAGGACCTGGCCGACAAGGTCGGCTTCAAGATGCCCGAGCAGCCCACCTGGGCGCAGGTGAAGGAACTGGCCGGCAAGATCCACGACCCGAAGGGCGGCCTGTACGGCATGTGCCTGCGCGGCAAGCCGGGCTGGGGCGACAACATGGCCTTCCTGACCACGCTGGTCAACACCAATGGCGGCCAGTGGTTCGACATGCAGTGGAAGCCGCAGATCGACACCAAGCCCTGGAAGGACGCGATCAACTTCTACGTCGACCTGATGAAGGCCTACGGCCCGCCGGGCGCGTCGGCCAACAGCTTCAACGAGAACCTCGCGCTCTTCAACGAAGGCAAGTGCGGCATGTGGGTCGACGCGACCATCGCGGCCTCGTTCATCAGCGACCCGAAGCAGTCGAAGGTGGCCGACAAGGTGGCCTTCGCGCAGGCCCCCGTGGCCGTCACGCCCAAGGGCGCGAACTGGCTGTGGACCTGGAACCTGGCCATTCCCGCCAGCTCGACCAAGGGCGCTGCCGCGCAGACCTTCGTGAAGTGGGCGACCTCCAAGGAGTACGTCAACCTTGTCGCCAAGGAACACGGCTGGGGCACGGTGCCCACCGGCACGCGCAAGTCGACCTACGCGAACCCCGAGTTCCAGAAGGTCGCCAAGTTCGCCGCCGCCGAGAAGAGGGCCATCGACAGCGCCAACCTGAGCGACAGCACCTTGCCGAAGTCGCCGTACGTCGGCGTGCAGTACGCGGCCATTCCCGAGTTCCAGGCCATCGGCGTGGCGGTGGGCCAGCAGATGAGCGCGGCGCTGTCGGGCAAGGTCACGGTGGACCAGGCGTTGAAGACTTCGCAGACGACCGCCGAGCGTGAGATGAAGAAGGCCGGGTACTACAAGTAAGAAGTAAGCCTCGCGGCTTGCTCCCTCCCCTTCCGGGGGAGGGTTGGGGTGGGGGCACGCGGCGCGTCAATCGCCGCGGTGGTCGATCAGGGAGCCCCCATCCCCGCCTTCCTCCAGAGGGGGAAGGAGCCAGAGACAACGAGAAGGAACCTTCGGATGAAACGCCTCCTGCCCCGCGCCCTCATGGCGCCCGCCGTGCTCACGCTCTTCCTCTGGATGATCGTGCCGCTGCTGATGACGTTGTACTTCTCGTTCGTGAACTACAACCTCATGCAGCCCGGCGAGCGCACGTTCGCGGGCCTCGAGAACTTTCACTACTTCGTTACCGATCCCGACTTCTGGCCGGCCACGTGGAACACGCTGCTGCTCATCGGCAGCGTGATCGGCATCACGGTGGTGTTCGGCGTGCTGCTCGCGCTGCTGGTGAACGAGCCCTTCCCGGGGCGCGGCATCGTGCGCGTGCTGCTGATCTCGCCCTTCTTCGTCATGCCGGCAGTGAACGCGCTGCTGTGGAAGCACATGATGATGAACCCCATCTACGGCATCCTGGCCGACGTGTGGCGCTTCTTCGGCGCGCAGCCGGTCGACTGGCTCACCGACGTGCCGCTGCTGTCCGTGATCATCATGGTGGCCTGGCAGTGGCTGCCGTTCGCCTGCCTGATCTTCATCACCTCGCTGCAGTCGCTCGACCGCGAGCAGATGGAAGCCGCGCGCATGGACGGCGCGAGTTCGCTCCAGCGCTTTTTCTATCTCACCGTGCCGCACCTGGGCCGCCCGATGGCCGTGGTGATCATGATCGAGATGATCTTCCTGCTCAGCGTGTTCGCCGAGATCGCCATCACCACCAACGGCGGCCCGGGCAACGAGAGCACGAACATGACCTACATGATCTTCAAGCAGTCGCTCATGAACTTCGACGTGGGCGTGGCGTCGGCCGGTGCGCTGTTCGCGGTGGTGCTGGCCAACATCGTGGCCGTCTTCCTCATTCGCATCATCGGCAAGAACCTGGATTGAGGAGGCACGCCATGCAACAACAAGCACCCAGCAACTTCCTGCCGCAACTGCTGCGCACCGTCGGTGCGTGGGCCGTGGCGCTGCTCCTGTTCTTCCCGCTCGGCTGGCTGTTCCTCACGGCCTTCAAGACGGAACTGCAGGCGATCCATGTGCCGCCGCTGTTCATCTTCGAGCCCACGCTCGACAATTTCGGCGAGGTGCAGCGCCGCAGCGACTACCTGCTGTACGCGCGCAACTCGCTTATCACCAGCCTGGGCTCGACCATCCTCGGCCTGCTCATCGCTGCACCCGCCGCGTATTCGATGGCGTTCTTCCGCACGAAGAAGACGCGCGACATCCTGATGTGGATGCTCTCCACCAAGATGATGCCGGCCGTGGGCGCGCTGGTGCCGATCTACGTGCTCGCGCAGACCGCGGGCCTGCTGGATTCGCTCACCGCACTCACCATCGTGTTCACGCTGTCGAACCTGCCGATCATGGTGTGGATGCTCTACAGCGCCTACAAGGACATTCCGAACGAGATCCTCGAAGCCGCGCGCATGGACGGCGCGACCCTGTGGACCGAGTTCCGCCATGTCGTGATGCCGCTGTCGGTCGGGGGGCTCGCATCGACCGGCCTGCTGTGCCTGGTGCTGAGCTGGAACGAAGCCTTCTGGGCATTGAACCTCACTTCCGCCAAGGCCGGCACGCTGGCCACGCTCATCGCCTCGTACTCCAGCCCCGAGGGCCTGTTCTGGGCCAAGTTGTCGGCCGCGTCGCTGATGGCCATCGCGCCCATCGTCGTGTTCGGCTGGTTCAGCCAGAAGCAGCTCGTCCAAGGCCTGACCTTCGGTGCCGTCAAGTAAAGAAAAGGGAGACATCTCATGGCCTACCTCGAACTCAAGAACATCAAGAAGAGCTTTGGTGACGTCCACATCATCAAGGGCGTCGACCTTGAAATCCAGAAGGGCGAATTCATCGTCTTCGTCGGGCCTTCGGGCTGCGGCAAGTCGACGCTGCTGCGGCTGATCGCGGGCCTGGAGCCGATCACCAGCGGCAACCTGCTGCTCGACGGCAAGGACATCACCTGGGCGCCTTCGGGCAAGCGCGACCTGGCGATGGTGTTCCAGAGCTACGCGCTGTATCCGCACATGAGCGTGTACGACAACATGTCCTTCGCGCTCAAGCTCGCGGGCGTGCCCAAGGACGAGATCAAGACCAAGGTCGAGTACGCGGCCAAGACGCTGAATCTCACGCAGTACCTGGACCGCACGCCGAAGGATCTGTCGGGCGGCCAGCGCCAGCGCGTGGCCATCGGCCGCGCCATCGTGCGCGCGCCCAAGGTGTTCCTCTTCGACGAGCCGCTGTCGAACCTCGATGCGGCGCTGCGCGGCAACACGCGCGTCGAGATCCACAAGCTGCACCGCGCGCTCGGCGCCACCACCATCTACGTGACGCACGACCAGGTCGAGGCCATGACGCTGGCCGACCGCGTGGTGGTGCTGAAGGACGGGCTCATCGAACAGGTCGGCACGCCGCTCGAGCTGTACGACCGCCCGGCCAACCAGTTCGTCGCGCAGTTCATCGGCATGCCGTCGATGAACATGGTCGCGGCGAGCGCGATCCCGAGCTTCTCCGCCGCCACCGGCGGGCGCCTGCCGAGCGATGGCTTCCTGGGTGTGCGCCCCGAAGGCCTGCGCGTGCATCCGAAGCAGGGTGCCGCCAGCGGCGTGCCGGGCCGCGTCGAACTGATCGAGGCGCTGGGCGCCGACACGCTGATCCACGTGGACGTGGGCGGCGTGCCGCTCGTGGCACGCCAGAACGAGCGCACGCCGCTGCAGGCCGGCGACGACGTGGCGGTCGAGCTCGACCCGTCCGTGCTGCACCTGTTCAGCCGCGAAGGCCGCGCCGTGGCCGCCTGACCCGACGACCTTTACTTTTTTCCGGACCTTCTACGTGACCCTCGCAGCAGCGGCCCTTGTGCCCACCCCACCGGCGCCTTCGGAATTCACGGTGCTTCACCTGGGCCTCGGCTCGTTCCACCGCGCCCACCAGGCCCTCTACCTGCAGCGGCTGATCGATGCGGGCGACACCCGCTGGTCGCTGTCGGGCGCGAACATCCGGCCCGACATGGCCGAGGTGGTCGCGGCGCTGCAGGCGCAGGGCGGGCGCTACACGCTCGAGACCGTGTCGCCCGCGGGCGAGTACCGCTACGAGCAGATCGACGCCATCCGCGAAGTGCTGCCGTACACGCCATCGCTGGCCGCGGTGATCGCGCGCGGCGCGGCGCCGTCCACGCGGATCGTGTCGTTCACGGTGACCGAAGCCGGCTACTACCTCGACACGCAGGGCCGGCTCGACCTGTCGTTCGCCGATCTCGCGGCCGACATCGAGCGCGCGAAGCGCGGCGAGGCCGGCGAGACGATCTACGGCGCGGTCTGCGCCATCTTGCGCGCACGGCGTGCCGCGCAGGCGGGTCCCGTGACGCTGCTGAACTGCGACAACCTGCGCCACAACGGCGACCGTTTCCGCGCGGGGTTGCTCGAATTCATCGCGCGTGTCGGCGACGCGCCGCTGCAGGCCTGGGTCGAGGCCCACACCCGTTGCCCGAACGCGATGGTCGACCGCATCACGCCGCGCCCTCCGCCGGAGCTGCGTGCGCGCGTGAAGGCCGCCACGGGCCGCGACGACGCCGCGGCGGTCACGGGCGAGAGCTTCATCCAGTGGGTGATCGAAGACGACTTCGTCGCCGGCCGACCCGACTGGGCGCGCGTGGGTGTCGAGCTGGTCGATTCGGTGCAGCCCTACGAAGAGGCCAAGATCCGCATCCTCAACGCCACGCACAGCTGCATCGCGTGGGCGGGCACGCTGGCAGGGCTGGGCTTCATCCACGAAGGCACGCACGACGCGGCCATCCGGAAGATGGCCTTCGACTACGTGACCGACGACGTCATCCCCTGCCTGAGCCCGAGCCCCATCGATCTCGCGGCCTACCGCGACGTGGTGCTCGACCGTTTCGGCAACCCCGCCATCCGCGACACCAACCAGCGCGTGGCGGCCGACGGCTTCTCGAAGATTCCCGGCTTCATCGCGCCGACGGTGCGCGAGCGGCTGGCGGCCAGCCAGCCCATCGACAGCGTGGCGATGCTGCCCGCACTGTTCCTCGCGTTCCTGCAACATTGGCATCGGGGCGAGCTGCCCTACGCCTACCAGGATCAAAGCATGGACGCCGCCGTGGCGCACGCCATCTGCGACGCGGCCGACCCGGTGGCGGCGCTGTGCGCGGATGCGGGGCTGTGGGGCCATCTGGCGGGCGACGCGCGGCTGGCCGATGCGATGCGCCGCGCCGACGAGCGCGTGGCGCGCTTCATCGCGCAAAGGGCCGCGCCATGAGCGGCCGGCTGCAAGGCCGCCATGTGCTGCTGACCGGCGCGGGCGGCGGCATCGGCCTGGCGGTTGCCGAGGCCTGCATCGCCGAGGGGGCGCGCTGCAGCGTGGTCGATCGCGCGACCGCGGCGCCCGATGCGGTGCGTGCGCTGCAGCAGCGCCATCCCGACAGCCTGGCGTACATCGCGGCAGACGTCACCGAGACCCAGGCCATCGCGCGCCTGCTTGCCGAGGCGCAGGTCGCCTTCGGACCCGTCCACACACTGTTCAACAACGCCGCCGTGTTCGACCTCGCGCCGCTGCTCGACAGCGACGAGGCCTCGTTCGACAAGCTCTTCGCCGTCAACGTGAAGGGCATGTTCTTCGTGATGCAGGCCGTGCTGCGCCACATGGTCGAGGCCGGTACGGCCGGCGCGTCGGTCATCAACATGGCCTCGCAGGCGGGGCGTCGCGGCGAGGCGCTGGTGTCGCACTACTGCGCGACCAAGGCGGCCGTCATCAGCTACACGCAGAGCGCCGCGCTGGCCATGGCGCCGCACGGCATCCGCGTCAACGGCATCGCCCCCGGTGTGGTCGACACGCCGATGTGGGACCATGTCGACAGCCTGTTCGCCAAGGCCGAGGGGCTTGCGCCGGGCGAGAAGAAGCGGCGTGTCGGCCTCGAGGTGCCGCTCGGTCGCATGGGCATGCCGGGCGACATTGCCGGCGCGGCGGTGTTTCTCGCCAGCGACGAGGCGCGCTACATCACGGCGCAGACCCTCAATGTCGATGGCGGCAATGTCATGAGCTGAAACTCATCCCTCTCATCCATGCGCATGAACGACGATTTCCATCTGTACCTCGACAGCGCCGACCTGACGGAGTTGAAGGCCTGCCTGCCGCACCCGGTGGTGCACGGCGTGACGACCAATCCGACGCTGCTGCAGCGCGCAGGCGTGGGCCGCGCCTATGTGCCCGATCTGCTGAAGCGCTGCATCGATCTGGGTGCCCGGCAAGTGCAGGCGCAGGTGTACTCGAGCGAGGTCGACGGCATGCTGGACGACGCCGCGTTTCTGCTGCCGCAGTTCGACCGCGGCCAGCTTGTCATCAAGATTCCCGCCACGCGCCAGGGCCTGGATGCGGGCGCGCGGCTCATCGCGCAAGGCGTGCCCGTCACCTGGACCGCCGTGTACGCACCCGAGCAGGCGCATTTCGCCGCGCAACTGGGCGCGGCCTATGCGGCGCCGTACCTCGGCCGGCTCGAAGACGCCGGCGTCGACGGGTTGGCGCTCATCGCGCAGATGCAGTCGCTGGTCGCGCGGCGTCCCGCATCGGGCACGCGCCTGCTGGTGGCGAGCATCCGTTCGCGCGCGGCGTACCTGTCGCTGCTGGGGTTGGGCGTGGGCGCCATCACCATTCCGCCGCGCCTCTTTGCCGAACTGCTCGACCATCCCGCCACCCTGGCTGCTGAAGCGGGTTTCCTGGCCGACGCTCGCGCCTTGCGCTGACAGCAGAAGAAAATCCAGCCACCATGCGCATAGCACTCACGGGCGAAGCCCTGATCGATTTCACCGCCAGCGAAGGCGGCTCCCTGGCGTTCCTGGGCCATGAGGGTGGTTCACCGCTCAACACGGCCGTGGCCTGCGCGCGGCTCGGCCAGCCGACCGGCTTTCTCACGCAGCTCTCGACCGACCTGTTCGGCGAGCGGCTGATGGCCTTTCTCGAACGCAACGGCGTCGACACGCGCCTCATCCTGCGCAGCGACGCGCCGTCGACGCTGGCGTTCGTCGAGCGCACGCCGCAGACCAACCGCTACGCCTTCTACACACGCGGCAGTGCCGATGCGACCTGGGCGCCCGAGCCGCTGCCGCAGCTGCCCGCGGAATGCCGCTTCCTGCACTTCGGCTCGATCTCGCTCTTGCAGGAGCCGGCGTCGTCGCGCATCACCGACCTCGTGGCGACCCATGCCGGGCGCTGCGTGATCGTGTTCGACCCCAACGTGCGGCCCAGCCTGATTCCGCACATGGCCGCGTACCGCGCCCGTGTCTCCGAATGGTTCGGCATGGCCGACCTGGTCAAGTTCAGCGACGAAGACGCCGCGCTGCTCGCCCCTGGCCGGCCGGTCGATGCGTTCGCGGCCGAGTGCCTGACGGCCGGCGCGCGTGCCGTGGTCGTCACGCGCGGTGGTGCCGGCGCCACGCTGTGGCGCACCGGCAGCGCACCGCTCACCGTGGCCGCGCCGCGCGTCGAGGTGGTCGACACCATCGGCGCGGGCGACACCTTCACCGCCGGGCTGTCGGTGTCGCTGCTGGCCCATGGCGTGGAGCATCCCGCGCAGCTGACCGAACTCGGCGACGAGGCATGGCGCGCCGTGATGCGCTTTGCCGCCACCGCCGCGGCCCTGAACTGCACCCGCGAGGGCGCCGATCCACCGACGTTGGAAGCCGTTCACACGGCGCTTTCACAGGAAGACAATGAGGCCGTCGCTTCCCGGCCCTGATCGATCCGTGCTGCCATGACAACGACCACCCGCAAACGCGCGATCCCTCGTCAACGCCAGCCCGAGCTGGAGCGCGACTTCACGCGCTCCCCGTCGCTGGGCTACGAGGCCCCGGAAGAGACCGGCCTGGTGCGCTGCCTCGCGCACGGCTTTCCGAGCCCGCTGGTGCGATGGCACTTTCATGAAGACTACGAGCTGCACCTGATCACCGAGACCTCGGGCAAGGCCTTCATCGGCGACTGGATCGGGCCGTTCCAGCCGGGCCACCTCGTGCTGTGCGGGCCGCGCCTGCCGCACAACTGGATCTCGCTCGACGTGCCCGAGGAAGGCGCGGCGGGGCGCGACCGCGTGATCCAGTTCCGCCACGAGCCCATCGAGCGCGCGGCAGCCGAGATTCCCGAGCTGCGCGACGTGATGCCGCTGCTCGATCGCGCGCGCCACGGCATCGAGTTCTTCGGCATGTCGGCGCAGGCGCTGGCGCACTGGGACGCCATCAAGGCGGCGCGTGGCGTGCGGCGCCTGGGCCTGTTCTGCGAGTTCATGGCCGACCTGGCGCAGTGCACCGACTACCGCCTGCTGTCGAGTGTGCAGATGCAGGGCGTGCAGGGCAGCGACGGCGATGCGCAGGTCGACCAGATCAACGACATCGTCAACCGCATCACCAACCACATGACCGACTCGATCTCGATGTCGGACGTGGCCGCCGAACTGGGCATGAGCGAGAGCCGTTTCAGCCGCTTCTTCCGGCGCTCCACCGGCAACAGCTTCACCGACTTCGTGAATCGTGTGCGCATCAACAGCGCCTGCCACCTGCTGATGCAGACCGACCACTACGTGACCGACATCTGCTACCAGGTGGGTTTCAACAACGTGGCCAACTTCAACCGGCGCTTTCTCGAAATCAAGGGCATGACGCCCAGCGAGTTCCGGCGCCAGGCCGACACGCGCTTCGGCTGATTCCGCAACCCGCACGCCTGTGTGCGGGACCTCATCAGGGAGACGATCTTGTATCTGGGACTCGACCTCGGCACGTCCGAGCTCAAGGCGCTGTTGCTCGCGGACGATCACCGCATCGTCGGCGTCGCGCGCGCGCCGCTCACGGTCGACCGGCCGCAACCGCTGTGGTCCGAACAGTCGCCCGCCCAGTGGTGGCAGGCGCTCGAAGCGGTCATGGCGGAGTTGCGCGCGGCGCATGCCGATGCGCTGCGAGAGGTGCGCGCCATCGGCCTGTCGGGCCAGATGCACGGTGCCACGCTGCTCGACGCGAAGGGCGAGGTGCTGCGACCGGCCATCCTCTGGAACGACGGCCGCAGCGGCGCGCAGTGCGAGGCGCTCACGCGCGCCGTGCCGCGCCTGGGCGAGATCGCGGGCAACCTCGCGATGCCCGGCTTCACTGCGCCCAAGCTGCTGTGGGTGCGCGAACACGAGCCCGAGGTCTTCGCGCGCGTCGCGCGCGTGCTGCTGCCCAAGGACTGGCTGCGCTTCATGCTCAGCGGCGAGGCGGTCAGCGAGATGTCCGACGCGGCCGGCACGCTGTGGCTCGACGTGGGCGCGCGCGACTGGTCCGACGAGCTGCTCGCCGCCACGGGGCTCACGCGCGATCACATGCCGCGGCTGGTCGAAGGCAGCGAAGTCTCCGCGCATCTGAAACCCGAGCTGGCCGCACGCTGGGGCTTGCGCGACGGCGTGCGCATCGCGGGCGGCGCGGGCGACAACGCCGCCAGCGCGGTCGGCATGGGGCTCGTGGAGCCGGGGCAGGGCTTCGTCTCGCTCGGCACCTCGGGCGTGGTGTTCGTCTCCACCGACCGCTTCCTGCCGAACCCCGCGCAGGCGATGCACGCCTTCTGCCACGCGCTGCCCCAGCGCTGGCACCAGATGTCGGTGATGCTCTCCGCCGCGAGCGCGGTGAGCTGGGCCGCCAAGACATTCAAGTTCGCGGACGAAGCGGCGCTGTTCGAAGCCGCGGCGTCGGTCGCGCCGGCGGACCGGATGCGCTGCCCGCTGTTCCTGCCGTATCTGTCCGGCGAGCGTTCGCCGCACAACAACCCGAACGCACAAGGCGTGCTCTTCGGGCTGACGCACGCCCACGGCCCCGCGCAGATCGCCTATGCCGTGGTCGAAGGCGTGAGCTTCGGCCTGCGCGACGGCTTCGACACGCTGCGCCTGCCGCCCGACATGCCGCTGCGCGAAGTCGCGCTCGTGGGCGGCGGCGCGCGCAGTGTCTGGTGGGGCCAGCTGCTGGCCGACATCTTCCAGGTGGAACTCACGCTCTATGCCGGCAGCGAGACCGGCGGGGCGCTGGGGGCGGCGCGGCTTGCGTGGTTGGCGGATGGGGGCGCGGTGGCTGAAGTCTGTGCGCTGCCACCGTTGAAGCAGCAATTGCGGCCCGTGTTGGAAAGGGCATCCGCGCATCAGGCGCGACATTGGCGCTTTCAGTCGCTTTACGTGGCGCTGCGCGGGCAGTTTCAATAGGGGGCACGTGCCCGGGATTCCAGGATGCGTTTGCGTGCCTTTGTGCAGCGCAAGTCGAGGCAGTGCATTAGCGTTTGACGCCAGCTCCAGTCGTGCCGAGCTTCTGCTTGAAGGTGCTGTACGTGTAACCCAATTGGAGGAAGCACGCGACGTAGGTGTCCGTCGCGGCACGCGAGACGGTCGCTGGGTCCCATCCGCCTTGCGCATTCTTCAGCGCGGCGGGATACCAGGGCTGCGCGATCTGTGGGACATCGCCAGCGAAAAATATCCTCGTGTCCCGGTCCTCCGTGAGCTGGCGGGCGCCGCTCGAAAAGCCCGTGGTGTCAACGGTTTCGCTTTCCTTCTTGCAGCGCGCGAGGTTCGAGAGCTGCACCTCCAGAGGCAGGCCCGCCGGTGGTCGCAGCGCAGGAACTGTGTATGTCACCTGCGCTGGTTGCCCGGCCGGGACCGAGGTCATCGGAGCAAGCGTGAGAAAGAACAGGATGACCCGTCGTCGGCATGACGATGTGGATACGGCCCGCACCGCGCGGGCCGAACCCCTTGACAGGTTGCCTGCAACAGACGCATCGGCATCAGGGCACCAACGGACGCAGGAGAGGGCTCTTCGCATATTCAGTACGACCAAGAGGGGCCGCGGGTGGCCGTGATCATGCCATGCGTGGCCGGGGCGCTTGCGATGCATCGAGGCCACGTTCGGCAGCCACGGCCATTCGGCAGACCCATCTATCTCTTGCCACAATGAAAAAGGGCCGCTTGCGCGGCCCTTTGCTTTGGTGAGCAGTGCTCAGCCGAGCAATTACATGCCCATGCCGCCCATGCCGCCCATGCCGCCCATGTCGGGCATGCCGCCGCCGGCTGCAGCTTCGTCCTTGGGTGCGTCAGCAACCATGGCTTCGGTCGTCAGCAGCAGCGAGGACACCGAAGCGGCGTTCTGCAGTGCGGTGCGGGTGACCTTCGTCGGGTCCAGGATGCCCAGCTCGAGCATGTCGCCGTACGTGTCGTTGGCAGCGTTGAAGCCGTAGTTGCCCTTGCCGGCCAGAACCGCGTTCACGACCACCGAGGCTTCGCCGCCGGCGTTGTTCACGATTTCGCGCAGGGGGGCTTCGATGGCCTTCAGCACCAGCTTGATGCCGGCGTCCTGGTCGGCGTTGTCGCCCTTGACCTTGTCGCCCACAGCTTGCTTGGCACGCAGCAGAGCCACGCCGCCGCCAGCCACAACGCCTTCTTCCACTGCAGCGCGGGTGGCGTGCAGGGCGTCTTCGACGCGAGCCTTCTTTTCCTTCATTTCGACTTCGGTGGCGGCGCCAACCTTGATCACGGCAACGCCGCCGGCCAGCTTGGCCACGCGCTCTTGCAGCTTTTCACGGTCGTAGTCGCTCGTGGCTTCTTCGATCTGCACGCGGATCTGCTTCACGCGGGCTTCGATGTCGCCTGCAGCGCCGGCGCCGTCGATGATGATCGTGTTTTCCTTGCCCACTTCGATGCGCTTGGCTTGGCCCAGGTCGGCCAGCGTCACCT
The DNA here is from genome assembly GCF_003581445.1 of Acidovorax cavernicola. Taxonomy (NCBI): domain Bacteria; kingdom Pseudomonadati; phylum Pseudomonadota; class Betaproteobacteria; order Burkholderiales; family Comamonadaceae; genus Acidovorax; species Acidovorax cavernicola. The sequence continues at coordinate 16,804 of NZ_QXMN01000016.1, forward strand.
TCTCGAGGGTCAGGCCCACTTCTTCAGCGATGACCTTGCCGCCCGTCAGGATGGCGATGTCTTCCAGCATGGCCTTGCGGCGGTCGCCGAAGCCAGGAGCCTTCACAGCCACGACCTTCAGGATGCCGCGGATCGTGTTCACGACCAAGGTAGCCAGGGCTTCGCCTTCGACTTCTTCGGCAATGATCAGCAGGGGACGACCGGCCTTGGCGACTTGTTCCAGCGTGGGGAGCAGGTCACGGATGTTGCTGATCTTCTTGTCGAACAGCAGCACGAAGGGGTTGTCGAGCAGCGCCGATTGCTTCTCGGGGTTGTTGATGAAGTAGGGCGACAGGTAGCCGCGGTCGAACTGCATGCCTTCGACGACGTCGAGTTCGCTCTCGAGCGACTTGCCGTCTTCGACAGTGATCACGCCTTCCTTGCCGACCTTGTCCATCGCGTCAGCGATGAGCTTGCCGATGGTTTCGTCGCTGTTGGCCGAGATCGAGCCGACTTGCGCGATTTCCTTCGAGGTGGTGGTGGCCTTCGAAGCCTTCTTCAGCTCTTCGACCAGGGCCGACACGGCCTTGTCGATGCCGCGCTTCAGGTCCATCGGGTTGATGCCGGCGGCCACGTACTTGAAGCCTTCGCGAACGATGGCTTGAGCCAGCACGGTCGCGGTGGTGGTGCCGTCACCGGCGTTGTCGCTGGTCTTGGAGGCCACTTCCTTCACGAGCTGGGCGCCCATGTTCTGCAGCTTGTCCTTGAGTTCGATTTCCTTGGCGACCGACACACCGTCCTTGGTCACGGTGGGGGCGCCGAACGAGCGCTCGAGCACCACGTTGCGGCCCTTGGGGCCCAGGGTCACCTTGACGGCGTTGGCCAGGATGTTCACGCCTTCGACCATGCGTGCGCGGGCTTCACCGCCGAAGACTACGTCTTTTGCTGCCATTTTTCAGTTACTCCGAATGGGGATCTGTTGAATTACTTCTCGACGACTGCGAACAGGTCGTCTTCCTTCATGACCAGCAGTTCGTCGCCGCCGACCTTGACGGTCTGGCCGCTGTACTTGCCGAACAGGACGCGGTCGCCGACCTTGACGGTCAGTGCGGCCAGTTCGCCCTTGTCGTTGCGCTTGCCCGGGCCCACGGCCAGGACTTCACCCTGATCGGGCTTTTCGGCGGCGGCGTCGGGGATGACGATGCCGGAGGCAGTCTTGGTTTCGCTGTCAACACGCTTGACGATCACGCGATCGGCCAAAGGACGAAGTTTCATTGCATCTCCTGGAGATAAGAACGGGTTTGTTTGTGGTCGGGCGCCGGAGAAACCGGCGACCTGTCGACTGGATGGGAGGGCTGTTAGCACTCGTCAGCAGCGAGTGCTAATCATAAGGGCATTCAATGACCTTTCAAGAGCGGGGGCCCATGGCGGCTGCTGCGGAACGCCGGTGGAGATTAGTGCATACGCCATTTAATCTTCGCATTGTTTTTTTACCCGGGTAAAAAAGAGTGTCGAGAAGCTGTCTACGAGGACGCCAACCAACGGGTGCAGACTGGTTGCCGATCTTTACGGCGTGAACTTCAGAAAGCCTGCTCCTTGGCCAAGTGCCGTAAATGGTGCCGGGACGGAAACCCAGGGTTCCGCACCCATGTGCAACACATTCGTCTCGGCACCACCTGCGGCTCGCACCGGGTTGTCCGCATATTTGCTTCCTCGGCAGCACGGCAGAATGTCTGTATCACAGTGTTACCAAGGCTTCGCAAATGTTTGATTTTTCCTCGCTTGCAAAGGCTCCGCAGTCCGATCTGCCTGCTTCTCTGGCTGAGCTTTTTGGCCAGCTCTGTTGGATTCCGCCGATCTCTGACCCTAGATTTCCACTAAATACTGACCCACCCGCTTTGTGAGCCTGAAGGCTTCACTGTGTGGATAAGTGCTTGGTGTTCTCCTTTTTGGGTTGAGTGTGTGGATCTGCCGCAGATTGCGCCGCTGTTTCCGCGATTTGGTGGCCTCGATCGCGAGCCAGGTCGCGAGCTTCTCGGCATAGGGATCGAGCTTGCTTGAGCTCTCCCGCTTGGCGTAGCGCGGCATTTCTTCGCCCGCACGCAGGTATTTCTTTACGGTGTTGCGAGACAGGCCTGTACGCCTGGCTATCTCGCGGATGGACATCTGCTCTCGCAGGGCCCAGCGTCTGATGACACTCAATGTCGCCACGTCTATCACTCCTAGGATCCCCTGCTTTAAAAATCAGCAGGGTAGGGTTTTACGTGGGTCAGTCTTAGACGGAAATTACTGCGCTAGCTGGGTCAATTTTCGACGGTAAACAACAAATCAATGAGTTGCGACGTGGGCGCTGCGAATGTTCAGCGTCGTTCCGCAGCTGCAAACGCCGGCTGGCCTCAGGCCAGGCCGAGGTGCCGCGGCAGGTGGTTCTGGCAGTAGTCCAGGTAGGCGCGGACGATGCTCGACGGGTGGCGGTGCGAGGGATACAGCAGGTGGATCTGCTGCTCGGGCAGCGGGTGCGCCGGCAGCAGCACGCACAGCTGGCCGGCCTGGAGCCCCTCCCTGGCAAGGAACGGCGGCAGTTCGGTGACGACCTCGCCGGTCAGCGCCAGGCTGCGCAGGTGCAGGTAGCTGTTGGTCGACAGCACCGGCCGGGGCTCCACCGCCTGCGCGCCCAGCTGCCACACGCCGCGCGCGCTCACATCCCGGCACCAGACGGCACAGGGAAAGCGGTGCAGGTCGTCGGGCGATGCAGGCAGGCCCAGCCGCTGCACGAGCTGCGGGCTCGCGACCAGCACGTGGCGGTAGGTGGTCATGTGCCGCGCGACCATGGACTCGTGAACGATGGTGCCGACCCGCAGCGCCACGTCGATACCGTCCTGCACCAGGTCGACCCGGCGCTCGGTCGTGTAGACGGACAGCTCGATGTCGGGGTACTGCTGCTGGAAGGCACGCAGCAAAGCCCACCAGGGTTCGAAGCTCGGCGGCAGCGACAGCCTCAGGCGGCCCTTGAGCCGCGCCTGGTCGCTCATCACGGCCTGTTCGCCCTCGACCAGGGCCTCGACGCCGCGGCTGGCGTGTTCGTACAGACGCATGCCGGCCTCGGTCAGGCTGGTGCCGCGCGCCGAGCGCTCGAGCAACTGCACCTTCAGCTCGCGTTCGAGTTCGCGAATGCGCCGGCTCAGGGTGGGCAGGGGAATCTCCATGCGCTGGGCGGCCGCCGACAGGCTACCGGCCTGTACCACTCCGACAAACATCTGCGCTGCGTTGAGGTCCATTCGATCCTTCCAGATATGGAAGTCAAGTTACCAGAATCGCATCTTCCTTGCCAATGGTGAGCGACCTAAAGTGAGTTCCAGCAGCCGGAAAGGCCGGTTGCACGACCTCTCACCCAGAAGGAAACCTCGCCATGAAAGCCTATGTGATCGAACAAGCCGGCGGCCCGGAAATGCTCCAGTTGCGCGACATCGCCTCGCCCGAACCCACCGCCAACGAAGTGCAGATCCGCGTGCGCGCCTTCGGCCTCAACCGCGCGGAAGCCTCCTTGCGCGCCGGCAAGATGGGGCCCATCACCGCCCCGCGCGTGCCCGGCATCGAGGCGGTCGGCGAGGTCGTGCTCGACCCCGCCGGCATCTTCCGCACCGGCCAGCGCGTGGCCACCGCCATGGGCGGCATGCAGTTCGGCCGTCACGGCAGCTACGCCGAACAGGTGACCGTGCTGCGCGACAACGTGATCGCGCTGGACGACATTCCCCTGTCGTGGGAAGAGCTGGCCGCGCTGCCGGAGTCGTACCTCACCGTCTGGGGCGCCCTCGACAAGACGCTGGCCATCGAGCCGGGCCAGACCCTGCTGGTGCGCGGCGCCACGGCGTCGCTGGGCCTGGCTGCCGTTGCCTATGCCAAGGCGCGCGGCCTGAAGGTGATAGCGACCACGCGGTCGGAGCAGAACACCGCGCGGCTGCGCGAGGTGGGGGCGGACGAGGTCATCGTCGACACGGGCGAGATCGCCGCAGCCGCTCGCCAGCGCAAGCCTGCTGGCGTGGACGTTGCGCTTGAAGTCGTGGGCGCGTCGACGCTGCGTGACACCATCCAGGCCCTGAAACCCTTCGGCGCCGTTTCGGTCGTCGGGCTGCTGGGTGGCCCCCCGGTGCTGTCGCAGTTCCACCTGATGCAGGACCTGCCCGATGCGAAGCAGCTGAGCTTCTTCCAGAGCGGCCTGCTCGGCACGCCGGCCCTGCCGCTTGCGAACGCTCCGCTGCGCTGGATCGCCGAGCAGGTCGCCGCCGGCCGCATTCCCTCGCTGCGTTCCCGCACCTTCGACTTCGACGACGTGCGCCACGCCCACAGCCTGATGGAGAGCGACCGCGCGCTCGGCAAGCTCGTCGTGCGCCTCTGACATCCCCTTTCCACACACACCTTCAAGGAGCCTCTCATGCCTGCATTTCTTCGCACCGCCCTGGCGGCCACCGCGCTGGCCGCCGCCCTGCCGATGACCGCGCTCGCAGCAGCGCCCGCCACCGGCAACGCGGCCACGGCCGCCATCGGCCAGCAGCTGCGCCGCTACGAGCAGGTGCTCAACGCCTCCGATGTGGATGGCGTCATGGCGCTGTACGCCGACGACGCGGTGTTCATGCCGCAGCACAGCCAGCCGGCCGTGGGACGCGACGCGGTCCGCACCGCCTATCGGCAGGTGTTTTCAACGATCAAGCTCGATGTGCGTTTCCAGATCGACGAGATCCAGCAGCTCTCGCCGGATTGGGCCTTGGCGCGCACCCGGACGAACGGCACCGTGAAGCTGCTCGCCAGCGACCAGCCGCCCGCGGGCGAGGCGAACCAAGAGCTGTTCGTGTTCCATCGTGAGGCCGATGGCCAGTGGCGGTTCGCGCGGTACCTCTTTGCCACGACCAACCCGCCTGCAGGTCGCTGACCTTGGCACCTGCTTTCGGAGGGAGGCGGGGTGCGCCGGGGCTGCTCTAAAATGAGAACCATTCTTATTAATGTCTTGCCCCGTGCCGCCGCTGCGGGCAGAGGACACCCTTGGCGTTCACCGAAGTCGCACCCTCTCAGCCCGTCGAAGTCCTGTACAGCGACCACCATGGTTGGCTGCGCGGCTGGCTGCGCAAGCGGCTGGGCAACGCCTTCGACGCGGCGGACATTGCGCACGATACCTACCTGCGCATCCTGTCGTCCGGCCGGGTGCCTGCGCCGGACGAGTCGCGCCGTCACCTCACGCAGATCGCCAACGGCCTGGTGATCGACCTGTACCGGCGCCGCCAGATCGAGGCGGCGTACCTGGAGGCGATTGCGCTGCGGCCCGAGGCGCTGGCGCCGTCTGAAGAAGAGCGCGCGCTGGCGCTCGAGGCGCTGCTCGAACTCGACACCATCCTGCAGGGCCTGCCGGCCAAGGCGCGCACCGCCTTGCTGCTGTGCCGGCTCGACGGGCTCAGCTACCGCGAGATCGCACAGGAACTCGGCGTGAGCGTGTCCTCGGTCGAGAAGTACATCGCGGCCGGCCTGCAGGCCTGCTACCAGGTGATGCACGGATGAGTGCCGTCGCCCAACCCTCGGACGCCAGCCCCATCGACCCCGCCGTCGTGCAGCGCGCGGCGCAGTGGATGGCGCGGCTGTGGTCGGGCGAGGCGAGCGAGCAGGACCGGGCGGCCTGCGAGCGCTGGCGCGCGCAGCATCCCGACCACGAGCGCGCCTGGCGCCGCCTGCAGGGTTTCGACGACAAGCTGCATGGCGCGGTGCCGCGCGATGTGGCGAGCCACGCGCTGCGCGCGGCACCGCGCCGTGCACAGGCCTCGCGCCGTCGCGCGCTGCAGCTGTTGGGTCTGACCGTGGCCGTCGGCGGCCTGGCCGCGGCCGTGCGCCGCACCGACGGCTGGCAGCTGGTGGCGTCCGACATCGGCACCCGCACCGGCGAGATCCGCGAGATCACGTTGCCCGACGGTACGCGGGTGGTGCTGTCCACCGCCACGGCCATCGATGTGCGCTTCGATGCGCGCGAGCGCCGCATCGTGCTGCGTGCCGGCGAGATCCTGGTGACGAGCGCACCCGATCCGGCCACCACGCACCGTCCGCTGCGCGTGCAAAGCCGCGAAGGCACCGTGGAGGCGCTGGGCACCCGCTTCACCGTGCGGCAGGACGAGGCCTCGTCGCGCGTGGCCGTGTTCGAGGGCGCGATCGACGTGCGCCCCGTGCGTGCCGCGACCGACAGCGTGCGTGTCGACGCCGGGCAGCGCACCGTCTTCTTCGCCGACAGCGCACAGCCGCCCGAGGCCGCGCTCGACAGCGCGACCGCCTGGACGCGCGGCGTGCTGGTGGCCGAGGCCATGCGCGTGGACGAGTTCGTCGCCGAGCTGGCGCGCTTCCGGCCGGGCCTGCTGCGCTGCGCGCCCGAAGTGGCTGCGCTGCGCGTGACCGGCGTCTTCTCGCTGCACGACACCGACCGCGCGCTGCAGAACCTGGCGTCCGCGCTGCCGGTGTCGCTGGCCTACCGCACCCGCTACTGGGTGACGGTGCAGGCCCGGTGATGGCGCCGATGGCGTTCATCACGCCGACGTTACAAATTTCTTTCGCCATGGCTTGAGGTTTCGGCGCGCTCGTCCGGGAGACAGGGGAGTGCATCGAAATCTTCCGAACTGAAAGGACTCCCGCCATGGCGACCCGCCTCCCGCAGCGCCCCGCTGCCACCCGCCGCCTGCCGCCCCCGCGCCGCGGCCTCGCGGCCTTCGCGACCCACCGCATCGCCGCTTCGGCGCGGGCCGCCCTGGTGATGGGCCTGGCGCTCGGCGCGGCCGGTGCCCTGGTGTCGCCCGCGCAAGCCCAGCCGGCGGCGCGTCCGGTCGCCGACGGCGCGCGCAACTTCAGCATTCCGGCCGGTCCGCTCGACCGCGCGCTCGGCGGCTTCGCCAGCGCCGCGGGTATCGAGCTGTCGGTCGATGCGAGCCTGCTGCAGGGGCGCAGCACGACGGGCCTGGCCGGCAGCTTCACCGTGGGCGACGGCTTTGCCGAACTGCTGCGCGGCCACGGCCTGCAGGCGGTGCGCCAGCCCAACGGCAGCTACACGCTGGGCCGCTCGCCCGTGCCCGCGGCGGGTTCGGCGTCGGCATCGCCGAACGCGACCGCCGGCGGCACCGTGCTGCCGGTGGTGACGGTGCAGGCCGCCGGGCCGCAGGAAACCGCGACCGGCCCGGTGCAGGGCTACGTCGCCAAGCGCAGCGCCAGCGCCACCAAGACCGACACCTCGCTGCTGGAGACGCCGCAGCTCATCAACGTGGTCACGCGCGCGCAGATGGACGACCAGGGCGCGCGCACCGTGGCGGAGGCGCTGCGCTACACGGCGGGCGTGCTGGCCGAGCCGAACGGCTTCGACGTGCGCTACGACTGGAACTACATCCGCGGCTACAACACCTTCGGCACCCAGTGGCTCGACGGCCTGCCGATGCCGGGCGACCCGTCGAGCTACGCGGTGCCGCGCATCCCGGCCTACGGGCTGGAGCGGGTCGAGGTCATCAAGGGCCCGGCGTCGGTGCTGTACGGCAAGTCGATTCCCGGCGGCCTGCTCAACCAGGTGTCCAAGCGCCCGCAGGCGGAAGCGCACCGCGAGGTGCAGGTGACGGCCACGAACTTCGGCGGCGCCCAGGTGGCGACCGACCTCACGGGCCCGATCGACAAGGACGGCCAGTGGCTCTACCGGCTGGTGGCGCTGCGGCGCGACGCGCACACGCAGGTCGACCACGAGCGCGACACCCAGACCATGATCGCGCCCAGCTTCACGTGGCGTCCGTCGGTCGCCACCTCGCTCACGCTGCAGATGCACTACCAGAAGGACGATCCGCGGATGAGCCCGCGCTTCTATCCGGTGATCGGCTCGCACACGCCCAGCAAGCTCTTCGGCTACATCCCGCGCAGCCTCTACCTCGGCGAGCCGTCCACCGACAGTTTCAACCGCACGTACAAGTCGATCGGCTACGCGTTCGAGCACCGCTTCAACGACACCTTCGCCGTGCGCCAGAACCTGCGCTACGGTCACGCCGAGCAGGACATGTTCCTGGTGCGCGTGCACCCGTTCAACGCCTACCGGCCCGACGGCCACACGATGAACCGCGTTTCGGCCATCTCGGACGACGACATCCGCTCGCTGTCGGTCGACACGCAGGTCGAGGCCAAGGTGCGCACCGGCCCGCTCGAGCACACGCTGCTGGCCGGAGTGGACCACCTGCGCGGGAAGATCTCGTTCAACTTCGCCAACAGCGCGGTGGGCGTGCCGTCGCTGGACGTGCTGAACCCGGTGTACGGCCTGCCCGTCACGCGGCCGACCGCCTACACCACCTCGAACCTGCAGCAGCTGCAGCAGACCGGCCTGTACCTGCAGGACCAGATCCGCTGGGGCCGCGCCATTGCCACGCTGGGCCTGCGCCACGACCGCTCGTCCATCGACACCACCAACCGCACGCTGGCCTCGCGCCCCACGGTGGCCACCGACGACTCGGCCACCACGGGCCGCGCCGGCCTCACCTACGTGTTCGACAACGGCATCGCGCCCTATGCGAGCTACTCGACCTCGTTCCTGCCGACCAGCGGCGTGGACCGGCTCAACCGGCCGTTCCAGGCGCAGAAGGGGCGGCAGTTCGAGGTCGGCGTGAAGTACGAACCCCTGGGCGGCTGGGGCTTCATGACGGCCTCGCTGTTCCGCAACGAGCTGGAGAACGGCCTCACGCCCGACGGGCTCAACGCGCAGTACTCGGTGCAGACGGGCCGCCAGCGCCTGCGCGGGCTCGAGCTGGAAGCCAAGGCCGACCTCACGTCGCGCCTGAGCCTCATCGCCGCCTACTCGTACACCGATTCGGAAGTGCGCGCCAGCAACGACCGCGTCGCGCTGGGCCAGGACATGCTGCGCACGCCGCGGCACCAGGCCTCGGCCTGGATGGACTACCGCTTCGAGAGCGTGCCCGGCCTGCAGGCGGGCATCGGCGCGCGCTACATGTCGGCCTACGACACGGCGCCCACGTATGACCCGGCGCTGCGCATTCCGTCGCTGTTCCTGTGGGACCTCGGCGCCTCGTACGACCTGGGCATGCTCAGCGAGACCCTCAAGGGCGCGCGGCTGCGCCTGACCATCGCCAACGTGTCCGACAAGCGCTATGTTTCGCACTGCCTGATGAGCAACGGCTCGCCCTGCAACTACGGCGCGCGCCGCACCGCCACCGCCACGCTGTCCTACGCCTGGTGATGGGGGTGCTGCTGTCGAGCCTGGGCACCGCGCTCGGGGCGCTGTGCGTGTACCGCGCCGCGCCGCACCAGCGCCTCGGGGCCCTGCTGCGCAGGCCCTGGCGGCTGCGCGGCGCGGGCCTTGCATTGATGCTGGCAGGCGTCGTGGGCCTGTGCCGCGCGCTGCATCCGGCGGCCGGTTTCTTCACCGCGCTCACGCTCGTCATGTGTGTGTGGATCGCGCTGCCGTACCTCACGGCCGGGCGACCGATGCCGACGGAGGATGCCGATGGCGCGCAGTGACGCCCGCACCCGCACCACGTGGCTTTCGCTGAGCCTGGCCGGCACGCTGCTGGGCTTCGGCCTGGCGATCGCGCTGTCGGGCCTGTTCGCGTGGCTGGGGCCTGGCGGCATGGCGCCGCTCAACAAGTACCAGTTCAACATGTGGATCGTGCCGCCGCTGTGGCTCGCCGCGTGCGCGGCGGTGTTCATGGCGCGTTCTGCGTGGCGGGCCTGGGCCTGGCTGGGCGCGGCGAACGTGCTGGCGTATGCGGCCTTGTTCGCGGTTCGACAAGGGCAGGGCTGAGCGATGCGCGCCGACACCCTTCGCACCTACAAGACGCTCCACACCTGGACCGGCATCGTCGCCGGGCTGGCGCTCTTCATCGCCTTCTACGCTGGGGCGCTCACGATGTTCAAGGCGCCGCTCGCGCGCTGGGCGACGCCGCCTGTTGCGCATGCCGGCGGCGCATCGTCATCGCCCGCGCAGGCCGACGCGCTCATCGCGCAGCTGCTGGCCGCGCGGCCCGATGCGCGCGCCGACTTCACCCTGCACCTGGATGACGCAGCCGGCGGGCCGCGCATCGTGTGGAAGCCGCGCGGACAGGCCACCGAGTGGAAGGCCACGCTCGCCGGCGACGGCACGCTGCAGGTCGGTGCGGCCGACCCTTCGGGGCTGGGCGCCTTCATCGATGTCATCCACCGCACGGCGGGCCTGCCGGTCGACCTGGAAACGGGCACGCTGGTGATGGCGCTCGTCAGCGCGCTCTACGCGCTGGCCATCGTCTCGGGCGTGGTCGTGCTGCTGCCCACGCTGGTGAAGGACTTCTTCGCGCTGCGCATCGGGCGCAACCTCAAGCGCATGTGGCTCGACGCGCACAACGTCGTGGGCATCGTCAGCCTGCCGTTCCACCTCGTCATGGCACTGAGCGCGATGGTGTTCGGCTTGCACGACCTGGTCTACGACGCGCAGAAGGCCGTGGTCTACGGCGAGCCGCGCTTCGAGCGCATCTGGAAGGAGAGCGGTCCCTTCGCGGCCGTGCGCCCCGACCCGGCGTCCGCCGCGCTCTTGCCGCTGCAGGCGCTCGACGCCCGCGTGCGCGAGCAGGTGCCCGGCTTCGCACCGCACACGCTGCGCTTTCGCGGCGCGGGCACGGCCGGTGCCGCGGCGTGGATCACCGGCGACATGCCCTGCTGCATGACCCGCACGGCGCAGGGTTCGCCCGTGCTGGTCAGCGCGGTCGACGGGCGGCTGCTGCACACCGAGTACCTGGCCGGCCAACAGTCGGGCTGGATGGCGTCGGTGTCGGCCTTCTTCGCGCTGCACTTCGGCACCTACGGCGGCGAGACGGTGCGCTGGGGCTACTTCTTCCTCGGCCTGGCGGGCGCCTTCCTCTTCTACTCGGGCAACCTGCTGTGGATCGAGTCGCGCCGCAAGGCGGCACGCGGCGGCAACGGCCCGGTGGTGCAGCGGCGCGCGACGGAGCGCATGGCGGCGGGCACGGTCGGCGTCGCGCTGGGGTGCGTGGCTGGCCTGTCGGCGACGGTGGCTGCGGAGAAGTGGTGGCCCGGCGCGGGGGAGGGGGCATGGCGCGAAGGCCTCTACGCCGTCGTGTTCCTCGCCAGCGTCGGCTGGGCCTTCGCGCGCGGCGCGGGGCGTGGTGCGGTCGAGCTGCTCTGGTTCAGTGTGGCGGCCACGCTCGCGATTCCGGCCAGCGGCCTGCTGGGCTGGGCCTGGCCCGCGTCGGGGCTGTGGTTGCGCATGGATGCGCTCGGGGTCGAAGCCGTCGCACTCGCGGGTGCGGTGGCCTTCGCCTGCATGGCGCGGCGCACCGCACGCCGCGTGATGCAGGGGCCGGCCGACAGCGTGTGGGCGCGGGCGCGATGAAGATTCGCAGCCTGCGCGATCTCACAACTGGTCGGTCGGCACGAACCACGAGAACAGCAGCAGCTGCAATCGCGTGAGCATGCTGGAGTCGGGCTCGCTGTCGAGCACCTCGTTGTGCTCATCGCCGGTGCCGATCCATTGCACGTTTTGGCCGTCGGGCTTGAGCACGACGCGGTACACGCCTTCCATGTCGTCCAGCTGGTAGGCGAAGAGCAGCGCCTGCGTGAGCTCGAAGCTGCGCACGCGCACGCCGAACTCGGTGTTCAGCAGGGCCGAGCGCGGGTCGAGGTTCATCGAGCCGAGCAGCACCCACTGGCGGTCCACCAGCGCCAGCTTGGCATGCAGGCGCCCGCGTGCCTTCTTGAGCAGCGTGCGGAACTGGCCGCTGCGCTTGAGCTGCTGCGTGCTGACCTCGTACAGGTTCACGCCCAGCTTGAGCATGTCGACGCGGTAGCGGTTGTAGTTGATGTTGACCAGCGGCTCGTCGCTGTCGGCCAGCGAGTTGGTGACGACGGTGATGCTCAGGCCGTGGTCGCGGCCCATGCGGATGCGCTCCATGCCCTCGTCGCCGGGAATGAAGTAGGGCGAGATCACCACCACGTTCGATTTCGCGGCGCCCAGCATCTCGTGGAAGCGCTGCGCCAGCGACTCCTGCGGGCGGGCCATCGTGCCCAGGGCCTTGTTCGGGCTGTCGGCGGTGGCGGTGGCCTCGGCGCGGATCCAGCGCGTCTCGCCCATGTTCGCGAGCTGCGCGCCCAGCGGCAGGTCGCCCAGCAGATCGGTGGCAGGCAGCGGATCGGGCGGCGGTGCAAAGGCGGGCGAGGTCGCGGCGTCAAAGGCGGCCTTCAGCTCGTCGGATGTGAGCGGCGTGCCGGCCATGCGCTGCAGCGGGTAGACCACGTCGCTGTTCCAGTAGGTGTCGAAGATCCCGGCCGACTGCGGCACCACCGGGCCGGCCAGCAGCAGTTCGAAGTCGATGAAGTTGGCGCTGTCGCTGCGCAGGAAATACTCGTCCGCGAGATTGCGCCCGCCCGCGATGGCCATGGCGCCGTCGGCGATGAAGAGCTTGTTGTGCATGCGGTGGTTGAGCCGCCGGAAATCGCCGAAGAACTCCAGCCAGCGCATCGACGAATGGTCGCGCGCGTTCACGAAGGGGTTGAACAGCCGCACCTGGGCGTTCGGCTCGGCGGCCAGCCCGAGCAGCAGTCGGTCCATGCCGGCGGTGTAGAAGTCGTCGAGCAGCAGGCGCACACGCACGCCGCGCCGGGCGGCGTCACGCAATTCGCGCAGCAGCAGCCGGCCGGTCTTGTCGTTGCCCAACTGGTAGGTCTGCACGTCGAGCGAAGCCTGGGCGCGCCGGATGAGCTCCAGCCGCGCGTCGAGCGCGAACGAGGCCTCGATCAGCGGACGCATGCTCGAGAGCCCGTCGGGCGGCGAATCGAGGCTGACGGCCGCGCGGCCCAGTTCGGTGGTGGAGGCCGCGGGAATGGCGACTGTGGGCGGCGCATCGGGCTGGCGCGGCGGCAGTCCGGCGCAGCCGGTGAGCACCCCCATGGCCAGCACCAGCGCCGGGCCACGCAGCGTGGAAAACAACGAGGCGAGAAGCTTGAGCATGGGGCCTGTCAGCGCACGCAACGGCGTGCGGGCGGGATCGTAGCCCGTCCCGCGCCAGCGACCGAGGCGGTTTTGCAACGCTGCGACGACCCATTCTGGAAAACCCGTGGAGTGAGACATTCTTGACAATAGAATGCGAATTGTTATCAATAGTGTTCATCGATCCATAAAAACATGACAAGAATCTTGGCGCGGCGCAGGGCCGCTTCGGTACTGGTGGGCTGCCTGGCGATCTACGCGCAGCAGCACGTTCTGGCGCAAACGAGCGGCACGGGCTCGTTGCCCGAAGTGCGCGTGGATGCGAACGCCGAAGCCGAAACCGCCACCTCGCCAGTGATCGGCTACCGCGCGAAGAATGCCGTCACCGCCACCAAGACCGACACGCCGCTGTCGGAAACACCGCAGTCCGTCACCGTGGTCACGCGCGACCAGATGGTCGACCAGGGCGCCACCAATTTGCAGGACGCGCTCAACTATGCGGCGGGTGTGCGTTCCGATGCCTATGGCCTGGATTCGCGGACCGATTCGATCCGCGTTCGCGGCGCCTACCCCGACATCTACCTCGATGGCCTGCGCCAGGCCTACGGCTACTACACCAGCACCACGCGCACCGAGCCCTACACGCTGGAGCGCCTCGAAGTGCTGCGCGGCCCTTCGGGCATGCTGTTCGGCGCGGGCACGGCGGCGGGCGTGATCAACATGGTCAGCAAGCGGCCATTGCAGGAGGCCCAGCGCGAAGTGGGCGTGCAGTTCGGCAGCTTCGGCCGCAAGCAGGTGCAGGCCGACCTCACCGGCCCGCTGAACGCCGACGGCTCGCTGTCGTACCGGCTGATCGCGCTGCAGCGCAAGTCGGACACGCAGGTTGATCACGTGCCCGACGACCGCAGCGTGATCGCGCCGTCGCTCACCTGGCGGCCCAACGCGGCGACCTCTCTGACGCTGCAGGGCCTGTGGCAGAAGGACAAGAGCGGCAGCAGCTCGCAGTTCCTGCCGTGGGAAGGCACGCTGCTGCCGGCGCCGTTCGGCCGCGTGCCGGCCAGCCGCTTCATCGGCGAGCCGAGTGACTACTACGACAGCGAGCGCAAGACCTTCGGCTGGCAGTTCGAGCACAAGTTCAACGACAGCTGGACCGTGCGCCAGAACTTCCGCTACGCGAAGAACGAAAACGACAACCGCTACCACTACGGCGGCGCATTCAGCGGCTTCGACAGCTGGTCGACCGACCCCATCTTCAAGCGCGTGCTGGCCCGCTACTACGACAGCCAGCTGACCCGCAACCGCACACAGACGCTCGACAACCATGTCGAAGGCCACTTCCAGACCGGCGCGCTCAAGCACACGCTGCTGGTCGGCGCGGACTTCGCGCGCCAGCGCGAGAACGTCTGGGGCGGCACCACTGCCGACACCATCGACGTCTATGCGCCGATGTACGGCCACCTCGACGAACCCGAGCGCGTGGCGCGCCCGCGCACCCGCCAACGCCAGACCGGGGTGTACCTGCAGGATCAGATCAAGCTCGACAACTGGATCTTCGTGGCCGGCTTGCGCCACGACCGGGCCGTGTCCAGCGCCGCCGGCAGCGACGAGGAAAAGAGCAGCGCCACCACCAAGCGCCTGGGCGTGATGTACGCCCATCCGTCGGGCTGGTCGCCGTACCTGAGCTACAGCGAGTCGTTCACGCCGCAGTCGCCGCGCCAAGGTCGCGTCTTCTCGCCGCTGCGTGGCGAGCAGTGGGAAGCGGGCGTCAAGTACGAGCCCAAGGACCGTGCCCTGGCCTTCAGCGCCGCGGTGTACGACCTGCGCGAGAAGAACCAGATCGTCGAGGAACGGCCGGGTGAGTTCTCGCAGCGCGGCCTGACCAAGACCAAGGGCGTGGAGCTGGAAGCCAAGGGCTCGGTGGGGGCCAACCTCGACCTGATCGCCCACTACAACTACACGGACGCCGACGCGCAGATCGAGGGCCTGCCCAAGCACCAGGCCAGCTTCTGGGCGAAGTACAAGTTCTCGGTCGCCGGCATGAACGGCTTCTCGGCCGGCGCCGGCGTGCGCGTGATGAGCTCGTTCCGCGACACGCAGTTCGGCGTGGGCCCGCGCGTCCCGGGCGTGGCGCTGGCCGACCTGGTGTTCGCCTACGATACGGCGCAGTGGCGCTATGCGCTCAACATCAACAACGTGACGGACAAGGTGTACTTCAGCACCTGCCTGTCGCGCGGTGACTGCTGGTACGGTTCGCGCCGCAACATCGTGGCGAGCGCCACCTACCGCTTCTAGCCTTTTTCCACCCAACGACGCACGACGACATGGACAGCCGAAAGATCAAGACCTGGGCCTGGGTGCACAAGTGGAGCAGCCTTGTCTGCACGGTGTTCATGCTGCTGCTGTGCATCACCGGGCTGCCGCTGATCTTCCATCACGAGATCGGCCACCTGCTGGGCACCGAGGTCGAGGCGCCGAAGATGCCGGCCAACACGCCGCGCATCAGCCTGGACAAGGTGGTCGAGATCGGCCGCGCCAAGCACCCCGATCGCGTGGTGCAGTTCGTCTCGCAGCCCGAGGACGACGACGGCCTGTGGTTCGTCACGCTCACGCCCACGCCCGAACCCACCGAGGACTTCAAGTCGGTGGCGGTCGATGCGCGCACCGGCGTCGTGCTGGCGCAACCGGAGTTCAGCCAGGGCTTCATGTACATCATGTTCAAGCTGCACGTCGACCTGTTCGCAGGGCTGCCGGGCAAGCTATTCCTGGGCTTCATGGGCCTGCTGCTGCTGGTGGCCATCGTCTCGGGCGTGGTGCTGTATTCGCCGTTCATGCGCAAGCTCGATTTCGGCACCGTGCGGCGCGAGAAGCGCCCACGCCTGAAGTGGCTCGACCTGCACAACCTGCTGGGCATCGTCACGCTGGTGTGGCTGTTCGTGGTGGGCTCCACCGGCATGATCAACACGTGGGCCGACCTGATCATCAAGTACTGGCAGTACGACCAGCTCAGCACGCTGCTCGCGCCCTACAAGAACGAACCGGTGGTGCCGGTGAACGAGCGCGGCTCGCTGCAGCGCTCAATGGAAGGGGCGATGCAGAAGGCGCCGGGCATGAAGCTGTCGTTCATCGCCTTCCCCGGTACCTCGTTCTCGAGCCCGCACCACACGACCTTCTTCCTGCGCGGCAGCGAGCCCTTCACGTCGAAGCTGCTGCAGCCGGTGCTGGTCGATGCCAAGACGGCGGAGGTCACGGCAGCGCCGAAGATGCCGTGGTACCTCACGGGCCTGCTGGTGTCGCAGCCGCTGCACTTCGGCGACTACGGCGGCATGCCGATGCAGATCCTGTGGGCGCTGCTCGACATCGCGACCATCATCGTGCTGGGCAGCGGGTTGTACCTGTGGCTCAAGCGCGGCAAGACGGTGCCGGCCAAGGCGGCCGCGAGCGCCGCGCCCGGCACGGAGCGCGCGCCACCGACGGCATCGGGCACGCAGCCCGACCCGGCACCAGCCATGAAGGTGCAGGCATGACGACGCACCACAAGACGCCATCGCACCAGTCCTTCTGGCGTATGTGGGGCTGGCCCATCGTGCTGGGCGTGCTGACCACGGTCGGCCTCATCACCGCGCTGTTCAGCGACGGCGGCATCGGCGACATGGTGGCCTGGGTGGGCCTGGGCATTCCGGTGATCGTGTGCGCCTGGTTCGGCTGGCGCCGGTCGCCGCGCACGGGTTCGCGCTAGGCGAAACAGGCAGGGCACCGACGCAGAATCGGTGCCGATGAATGCCGCACTCTCTTACCCGCTTCGCCTGCTGATCCTGGGCGTTCCGCTGGCCGTGCAAGGCCAGCCCGCAGCGTCGCCCGACGGCACGCTGCGCGAAGTCACCGTCTCCACGCCGCGCGGCGCGTTGTCTCCCTATCTCGTGCCCGGCTCGGTCGACCGCGTCGACGGCGACGAGATGCGCGACAGCCGCCTGCAGGTCAACCTGTCCGAAAGCTTGGGCGCCGTGCCGGGCCTGCAGGTGCAGAACCGCATGAACTACGCGCAGGACCTGCAGCTGTCGGTGCGCGGCTTCGGTGCGCGCTCCACCTTCGGCGTGCGCGGCGTGCGCCTGTACGTCGACGGCATTCCGGCCACCTTGCCCGACGGGCAGGGGCAGACCTCGAACATCGACATCGGCTCGGTCGACCGTGTCGAGGTGCTGCGCGGGCCGTTCTCGGCGCTGTACGGCAATTCGTCGGGCGGCGTGGTGCAGGCGTTCACAGCCTCGGGGGAGGGCGCGCCGCGGTTGTCCTATTCAGTGGCGGGCGGCAGCTTCGGCAGCTGGCGCCAGTCGCTGCAGCTCAGCGGTTCGCAGGGCGCAATCGACTACCTGCTCGGCGCGAGCCACTTTCGCACCGACGGCTGGCGCGAGCAGAGCGCCGCGCGGCGCAACATTGCGAACGGCAAGCTGGGCATCGCGCTGGACAACGGCGACAAGCTGACGCTGGTGCTCAACAGCGTGCGCATCGAGGCGCAAGACCCGCTGGGGCTGACGGCCGAACAGGTCGCGCAGGCACCGCGCAAGGCGCCGCTCGCGCTGCAGTACGACACGCGCAAGACCGTCGAGCAGACACAGGTCGGCCTGCGCTACGAGCGGCGCCTCAATGCCGAGCAGTCCCTGCAGTTCATGGTCTACGGCGGCGAGCGCAAGACCGTGCAGTTCCAGTCGATCCCGCCGTCGGCGCAGCAGAGCCCGTTGCATGCGGGTGGCGTGATCGACCTCACGCGCCAGTACGGCGGTGTCGACCTGCGCTGGACCGCCGCGCTGCAGCTGGCCGACCGGCCGTTCGACCTCGTGGCAGGCTTGGGCTACGACAGCCTGCGCGAGCGCCGCCGCGGCTACGAGAACTACCAGGGCGCCGCGGCGACACCCTTGCTGGGCGTGCAGGGGCGGCTGCGCCGCAACGAGCGCAACGAGGTCTGGAACCTCGACCCGTACGCGCAGGCGGCCTGGCGCTTTGCCGAGCGCTGGACGCTCGAGGCCGGCGTGCGCCGCAGCCGTGTGCACTTCGATTCGCACGATCTCTACATCGGTGGCGCCAACCGCGACGACAGCGGCAGCGCGAGCTACAGCAAGACCTTGCCCGTGGCGTCGCTGCGCTACCAGGCCACGCCCGATCTCGCGCTGTACGGCTCGGTCGGGCGTGGGTTCGAGACGCCGACGCTCAACGAGCTGTCGTACCGCCCCGGTGGCGCCAGCGGGCTCAACTTCGGGTTGCGGCCTTCGGTGAACGACAGTCTCGAGGTGGGCGCGAAGGCGCGGCTGGGCGGTGGGCTGCTGACCGCGGCGCTGTTCCATACCCGTACGCGCGACGAGATCGTGACGGCCACCAACAGCGGCGGTCGCGCCACCTTCCAGAACGCCGGGCGCACGCGTCGCAACGGCTTCGAGCTGGGCTGGCAGCACGAAACGGCCAACCACTGGCGCACGCAGCTCGCCTACACCTGGCTCGACGCCACGTACCGCGATGCGTTCTGCTCGCCATCGCCTTGCGCGGGCAGCAACGCGGTGAACGCGGGCAACCGCATCCCGGGGATCGCGCGGCAGTCGCTGTTCGCCTCGCTGGGCTGGGTGCCGCCGCAGGGCTGGCGTGCTGGCGTCGAGATGCGCGCACTGAGCCGCATCCAGGCCAATGACCTGAACACCGCGAGCGCGCACGGCTACGCCGTGGCGGCGCTGTACGCCGGCTATCTGCAGAAGTGGGAGCGTTGGGATTTCAGCGCTTTTGCGCGCGTCGACAACCTGTTCGACCGGCGCTACGTGGGCTCGGTCATCGTCAACGAAGGCAATGCGCGCTTCTACGAGCCGGCGCCGGGCCGCAACTGGACCGTGGGCCTGAGCGGCGCGTACCGCTTCTGAACATGCCATGAAAAAGGCCCGCCGCCCCGAGGGGACGGCGGGCCTTTTGGCGTCAGGCGTTCGCGGGGGCTTACTTGAGGCCGGCCGCGGCGCGCAGTGCAGCGGCTTGCGTCGTGGCTTCCCAGGTGAACTCGGGCTCTTCGCGGCCGAAGTGGCCGTAGGCGGCGGTCTTCTGGTAGATCGGGCGCAGCAGGTCGAGCATCTGGATGATGCCCTTCGGGCGCAGGTCGAAGTGCTCGCGCACGAGTTCGGCGATCTTCTCGTCGGGGATCACGCCCGTGCCTTCGGTGTAGACCGTGATGTTCATCGGCTGGGCCACGCCGATCGCGTAGGCGACCTGGATCTGGCACTGGCGCGCCAGGCCGGCGGCCACGATGTTCTTGGCCACGTAGCGCGCGGCGTAGGCGGCCGAGCGGTCGACCTTCGACGGGTCCTTGCCCGAGAACGCGCCGCCGCCGTGCGGGCAGGCGCCGCCGTAGGTGTCGACGATGATCTTGCGGCCAGTGAGGCCGCAGTCGCCCTGCGGGCCGCCGATGACGAAGCGGCCGGTCGGATTGATCAGGTAGCGCGTGTTCTGCAGCCATTCCTTGGGCAGCACGGGCTTGATGATCTCTTCGATGATGGCTTCGTTGAACGAGGCCTTCATCTTGGTGGGCGTCTCGCTCTGGTCGGGGCTGTGCTGGGTGGAGAGCACCACGGTGTCGATGCTGTGGGGCTTGCCGTCCACGTAGCGCATCGTGACCTGGCTCTTGGCGTCGGGGCGCAGGAAGGGCAGGCGGCCGTCCTTGCGCAGCTGGGCCTGGCGCTCGACGAGGCGGTGCGCGTAGTAGATCGGCGCGGGCATCAGCTCGGGCGTTTCGTCGCAGGCGTAGCCGAACATCAGGCCCTGGTCGCCGGCGCCGGTGTTCAGGTGATCGTCGCTCGCATGGTCGACGCCCTGGGCGATGTCGTTGGACTGCTTGTCGTAGCAGACCATCACGGCGCAACCCTTGTAGTCGATGCCGTACTCGGTGTTGTCGTAGCCGATGCGCTTGATGGTGTCGCGCGCGACCTGGATGTAGTCGACGTGCGCGTTGGTCGTGATCTCGCCGGCGAGCACCACGAGGCCGGTGTTGGTCAGCGTTTCGGCGGCGACGCGGCTGCGGGGGTCCTGCTCGAAGATCGCATCGAGGATCGCGTCCGAGATCTGGTCCGCGACCTTGTCGGGATGGCCTTCGGAGACCGATTCGGAGGTAAAGAGAAAGTCGTTCGCCACTGTGTGCACTCCTTGAAGTTCAATTGGCGCGTTGCCAACTCTGCGGAGCCCTGGCGAACGCTTTAGCAGATGTCGACGAATCGACGGGACACAATCGCCTTCGCGCTTGTGGGTGTCGCCCTGCAAGTTGTTCCGTAACTCGGCGACAATTTGCATTCTATTCGAGCCGCGCAATACCATGCGCGCGCCTGCGCCTTTTGACGCCTCCCTGACCCTCCCCCTCCCCCTCCCGTTCAATGATCACCCTGTTCCGCCTGCTTGCCCGCGTGCCGATGCCATTGATGCATCGGCTCGGCGCCTTGCTGGGATGGCTGGTCTGGTGGTGCGCGCCGGACTATCGCCGCCGCTTCAAGGCCAACGCCGAGAGCGCGGGCTTCTCGCCCGCGCAGTACCGTCCCGCCATCGCCGCCGCCGGCCACATGGCCTCCGAGCTGCCCTGGCTGTGGCTGCGCCCGCAGGGCGAGAGCGTGCTGACGCGCGTGGTGCGCTGGGAAGGCGTCGAGGCCTTCGAGGCCGCCATGCGCGCGAAGAAGGGCGTGATCCTCGTGGCGCCGCACCTGGGCAGCTGGGAGATGTGCGGCCAGGCCATCGGCGAGCGCTTCGTCGAGTCCTTCGGTCCGATCACCGCGCTGTTCCGTCCGGCGCGCAAGAAATGGATGGCCGACCTGATCGCCGCGGGCTCGCGCGACCGGCCCGGCCTGCAGACCCTGCCGACCAACAACACCGGCGTGCGCGGCCTGATCCGCACGCTGCGCAGCGGCGGCTACACCGGCATCCTGCCCGACCAGGTGCCGCCGCTGGGGCAGGGCGTGTGGGCGCCTTTCCTCGGCCGCCCCGCGTACACCATGACCCTGCTTCCCCGCCTTGCCCAACAGACTGGCGCCGCCTGCTTCCTCAGCGTGTGCGAGCGTCTGCCGCGCGGCGCGGGCTACGTGATCCGCTTCGAGCCGATCGTCGGCACCGCGCTCACCGACCCCGAGGCCTCCATCGAGGACGCCGCCGCCGCCATGAACGACGGCATCGGCCGCCTGATCCACAGCCTGCCCGGCCAGTACGTCTGGGACTACGCCCGCTACAAGGAGCCGCGCGGCGAACCGGCCGTGGTGGCCAGTGCTGCTGGAGGGGCCGCGCCATGAGTCTCGGTTCCCGACTCGGCATCGGCTTCATGCGCACGATCGCGCCGCTGCCGCTGCCCTTCGTGCGCGGCTTTGGCGCCTTTCTCGGCCGCATCCTGCACAGCATCGCGGTGCCGCGCCGCCGCGTGGTCGACCGCAACCTCGAGGTCTGCTTTCCCCACAAGTCCGAGGCCGAGCGCCGCGCCATCGCGCGCGAGACCTTCGTTTTCGTGGCGCAGTCGTGGCTGGACCGCAGCTGGCTCTGGCATGCGCCCGAAAAGGTGGTGAAGAGCCGGCTCACGATCGTCGGTTCTGCGTCGGAGATCCGCGAGATCGCCGAGGGTGACGCGCCGATGATCCTGTTCGCGCCGCACTTCTACGGCCTGGACGCCGCGGCCACCGCGCTCACCATGCACACGCCGCGCCCGTCGGCCACGATCTACACGACCCAGCGCGACCCGATGGTCGACGCCTGGATCCGCGAAGGCCGCACCCGTTTCGGCGACGTGGCGGCGCTCAATCGGGTCGACGGCATCAAGCCCGTCCTCTCGGGGCTGCGCAAGGGCGGCCTGCTATACCTGCTGCCCGACATGGACTTCGGGCGCGACCAGACCATCTTCGTGCCCTTCTACGGCGTGCCGGCGGCCACCGTGCCCTCGCTCTCGCGCTTCGCGCGGCTGGGCAAGGCCAAGGTGGTGCCGGTGGTGGCCAAGCTCACGCCCGGCGGCTACGAGATCCAGGTGCTGTCGGCGTGGCAGAACTTCCCGACCGACGACGTCGAGGCCGACACGGCGCTGATGAACGAGCGCCTGCAGGGCTACATCGACACGATGCCGTCCCAGTACTACTGGGTGCATCGTCGGTTCAAGACGCGCCCGGAAGGCGACCCTCCAATCTACTGATTGCGCTGAAGGAATCCCTCGATCTCGCGAGCGACCAGCTGCGGCTGCTCGTGCACGATCCAGTGGGTGGCGTTCGGCACCTTTTTCACCACGAGGTCGGGCACGTAGTCTTCCAGCCCTTCGAGCAGGCCCGGCAGCAACGCCGCGTCGTCGAGCGCCCAGAACACGAAGGTCGGCACGTTCACCGTGAGGCGTTCGCGCGGCAGCACCGGAATGCTGTCGATCGTCCCGCCTGGCAGCGGCGGCTTCATCGGCGTCACGCGGTACAGGTTGCAGGCGCCCGTGAGGCCTGCGCTCCAGACCTCGCGGTACTGCTGCTTCACCTCTTCGGTGAGCCAGCCGAAGCCGTCCGGGCCGGCCTTCATCAGCAGGAAGAAGGGCCACATGCGCTTGAAGTCGTCGGCCGCGAGCAGTGCTTCGGCGTCGGGGCGCGCCAGGAAGTTCATGTAGGCACTGGCCTGCTGCTGCGCCGCGCTGTTGCGCAGCTCGCGCGTGAAGGTGCCCGGGTGCGGCGAATTGATGATGACCAGCTTGCCGACCTGCTGCGGGAAGGCGTTGGCGTACCCCCAGGCGAAGGCGCCGCCCCAGTCGTGCGCGACCAGCGCGGCCATCGTGCCGTCGGCGCTCTCGGTGGCGACGAGCTGCTGGATGTCCTGGATCAGCAGGTGGGCCTTGTAGTCGGCCACTTCCTTGGGCGCGCTGGACTTCTCGAAGCCGCGCAGGTTGGGCGCCACGCAGCGGTAGCCGCCGTGGGCGGGGTCGGAGAAGTAGGCGAGCAGCTCGTCCCAGATGAACGCGGCCTCGGGAAAGCCGTGCAGGAACACCATCAGCGGCTGGCCCGGCTTGCCGGCGGCGCGGCAGCTCAGGGTGGTGCCGTTGGGCAGGCTGCGTTGGAAGGTCTCGATCATGCTTCGTGTCTCCTTGGGTTGACTGTCGCTATTCTTTTGATAGTGAACTTCGCAGGCGAGGCGCTCGATGCAGCCGGTTCCTCTAGCGCATCAGGCGTCTTCGGCCGGAGGCGGCACGGGCGTCGGTGCCGCGGCGTCGTCGGGATGGACCCAGCGCCACAGCAGTTCGGCCGCCTCGCCGACCCCTTGCTTCTTCAGGGCCGAGAACAGTTTGACCTCGCCGCCGCCGGCGTTCAGTCGCGTAATCGACAGCACCTTGGCGGCTTCGTTGCGCGTGAGCTTGTCGGACTTGGTCAGCAGCACGAGGAATTTCAGGCCCTGCTCGACGCGCGGACGGATCACGTCGAGCAGGATTTCGTCCAGCTCGGTCAGGCCGTGGCGCGGATCGCACATCAGGACAACCCCGCGCAGACTTTCGCGCGTCATGAGGTAGTTGCCCATCACGCGCTGCCAGCGCAGCTTGGCTTCCCTCGGCACGGCCGCGTAGCCGTAGCCGGGCAGGTCGGCCAGCACGGCGTCGTCGACCTTCTGCTTGCCGATGCCGAACAGGTTGATGTGCTGCGTGCGACCCGGCGTCTTCGAGGCGAAAGCCAGGCGTGTCTGCTGAGTGAGGGTGTTGATGGCGGTCGATTTGCCGGCGTTCGAACGGCCGACAAAAGCGATCTCGGGCAGGTCGACCGGGGGCAGGTGTTCCAGCTGCGGCGCGCTGGTCAGGAAGTGGGCGGTGTGCAGCCAACCGAGGGCCACGCGCTCGCGTTCGGCGACCTGCGGGTCCACGGCAGGGGCCGCGCGGGGAGGATAAGCGGCGGACTTGGCGCGCGGGGAGGTCATCAATGGGCTTTCGGAACGGGGCGCCATTGTAGAATCGCGGGGTTTTGCGCCATAAATTCGAAGCCCCCGATATGAAGTTGTTTGCCAATATTCTGCTTGCAGCCCTCATGGGCGTCGCAGCCAGCGCGAGTTTTGCAGCCGATGAGCATGCGGCCGCACCTGCCGCAGTGGCGGCCAAGCCCAAGCCGGACCCCGCCAAGGGCGACACGCTGTTCAATGCCACCCCGGCGAACAGCCAGAGCTGCGCCTCCTGCCACAACGCGGACGGCAACTCGGCCATCGCAGCCAACCCCAAGCTGGCGCAACAACACCCCGAATACATCCTCAAGCAGCTCGAAGACTTCAAGTCCGGCAAGCGCAAGAGCGCCATCATGAAGCCGCTGGCATCGGCGCTGTCGGAAGAAGACATGCGCAACATCGCCTGGTTCGTCGGCTCCAAGAAGATCAAGCCGGGCTTCTCGAAAGAGAAGGACACGGTCGCCCTCGGCGAAAAGATCTACCGCGGCGGCATCGGCGATCGCCAGATCCCGGCCTGCGCCGGCTGCCACAGCCCGAACGGTGCCGGCCTGCCGGCCCAGTACCCGCGCCTGGGCGGCCAGCACGCCGACTACACGGTGGCCCAGCTCGTGGCCTTCCGCGACAACGTCCGCCTGAACAGCTCGCCGATGAACGGCGTGGCCGCCAAGCTCAACGACCGCGAAATCAAGGCAGTCGCCGACTACATCGCCGGCCTGCGCTGATTGCCGCCGTCGCGCTTTCCAGCGTGAACTAACCGCCGATAACAATCCCAAACAAAGGGCGGGCCGATCCAGCAGGATGGCCCGCCCTTTTGCTTTTTCCTCCCTTTCCCTGGTTCCCTTCCGATGACCGTTTCCACCCATGGCCTTCGCGTACATCGCGGCCCGCAGCTGCTTCGCGCCGCGGTGGAAATGCTGTCGTCGATGCGCTTCGCGATCGCGCTGCTCACGGTCATCTGCATCGCCTCGATCATCGGCACCGTGCTCAAGCAGCATGAGCCGATCAACAACTACATCAACCAGTTCGGCCCCTTCTGGGCGGAGCTGTTCCGCACGGCGCGGCTCGACTCGGTCTACAGCGCCTGGTGGTTCATGCTCATCCTGCTGTTCCTGGTGATCAGCACCACGCTGTGCGTCGTGCGCAACACGCCGCGTATCCTGGTCGACCTGCGCACCTTCAAGGAAGACATCCGCGCCCAGAGCCTGAAGGCCTTCGGCCAGCGCGCCGAGAATCGCCTGGCGGAAACACCAGACATGGCGGCCAACCGCATCGGGCAACTGCTGGTCAGCGGCGGCTGGAAGGTCAAGCTGCAGCAGCGCAACGCCAGCGCCGACGGCAAGGCCGCGGCGGGCTGGATGGTCGCGGCGCGCGCCGGTGGCGCGCACAAGCTGGGCTACATCGCGGCCCACAGCGCCATCGTGCTGGTGTGCATCGGCGGCCTGCTCGACGGCGACCTCGTGGTGCGCGCCCAGACCTGGTTCAACGGCAAGAGCGTGTTCACGGGCGGCGGCATGATCGCCGACGTGGCACCCGAGCACCGGCTGTCCGCCGCCAACCCGACCTTCCGCGGCAACATCCTGGTGCCCGAGGGCGGGCAGGGCAACGTGGCCATCCTGAACCAGGCCGACGGCGTGCTGCTGCAGGAGCTGCCGTTCACCATCGAGCTGAAGAAGTTCATCGTCGACTACTACTCGACCGGCATGCCCAAGCTGTTCGCCAGCGAGGTGGTGCTGCACGACCGCGAGAGCGGCGAGCAGGTGCCCGCGCGCATCGAGGTGAACCACCCGGCCAGCTACAAGGGCGTGGAGATCTACCAGTCGAGCTTCGACGACGGCGGCTCCAAGGTGAAGCTCAAGGCGGTGCCGATGGCGGCGGCGGCCAAGCCCTTCGAAGTCGAGGGCATCATCGGCGGCCCGAGCACCGAGATCACCAACGGCAAGGACAAGCTCACGCTCGAGTACGCCGCGCTGCGCGTGATCAACGTCGAGAACTTCGCCGACGGCGGCGCCATGGGCAGCGGCGCCGACGTGCGCAAGGTCGACCTGCGCCACGGCATCGAGTCGCGCCTGGGCGCGGCCAACAAGACCAACAAGCCCAAGGTGCTGCGCAACATCGGTCCGAGCATCGGCTACAAGCTGCGCGACGCGGCCGGCCAGGCGCGCGAATACCAGAACTACATGGTGCCGGTCGACACCGGCGACGGCCAGCCGGTGTTCCTGCTGGGCATGCGCGAGAAGCCCGAGGAGCCGTTCCGCTACCTGCGCGTGCCCTCTGACGAGCAGGGCTCGATGGACGGCTTCGTGCGCATGCGTACCGCGCTGGGCGACCCCGCCACCCGCGAGCGCGCCATCGAACGCTACATCGCCAAGGCGACCGATCCGAAGCGTCCCGAAATGGCCGAGCAGCTGCGCGTGTCGGCGGCCCGCGCGCTGGCACTGTTCTCGGGCGCCGAGCGCGCCAAGGCCGACGCCTCGTCGCAGGGCGGCTGGCAGGCGATTGCCGAATTCATGGAAGCCAACGTGCCCGAGGCCGAGCGCGAGCGCGCCGGCACCGTGCTGGTGCGCATCCTCAACGACGTGCTGTTCGAAGTGCTCAACCTGAGCCGCGAAGGCGCCGGCCTGGCCGCGCTGCCGAACGACGAGAAATCGCAGGGCTACCTGACGCAGGCCGTGCTGGCCCTGAGCGACGCGCACTTCTACCCGGCGCCGGTCGCGATGATGATGACCGACTTCACCCAGGTGCAGGCCAGCGTCTTCCAGGTGGCGCGCGCCCCTGGCAAGAACATCGTCTATCTGGGGTGTCTGTTGCTGATCATCGGGATTTTTGCCATGCTGTACGTGCGCGAGCGCCGGCTGTGGGTGTGGTTGACACCCGGTGGCGGCGCTCCTGGAGACAACGACGGCCGCGAAACGGCCGCCACGATGGCGTTCTCGGTCAACCGCAAGACCCTGGACAGCGATCGCGAATTCGAGCATCTCAAGCAGAAGCTGCTCGCCCTGAAGAAAGAAGAACCGGCGTCACCATGAACACCACGACCCTCACGCTCCACGAAAGCTGGTTTTCCCGCCGCAACCTGTTCGACTGGGTGTTCGCGGCGCTGGTGCTGGCCGGCGGCGCGTTCGCCTTCATGCGCCATGCCGCCTCGATGGACAGCTACGAAAAGCCGATCCTGGTGGCCGCGCTGATCTCGATCATCGCCATCTGCTGGTTCTGGCGCCCGCTGCGGGTGCTGGCGCTGGTGGTGGCCGCGGCCTCGCTGCTGGCCATCAGTTCCTACCAGGGCGACCTGGCGCGCGCCGACTCGGTGTTCTGGCTCAAGTACTTCCTGTCGAGCCAGTCGGCCATCCTCTGGATGAGCGTGCTGTTTTTCATGAGCACGCTGTTCTACTGGATCGGCTTCTTCGCCGGCAAGCAGCAGGCCGACACCTTCGACCTGATCGGCTCCCGGCTGGCCTGGGCGGCCGTGACCATGGCGCTGATCGGCACGATGGTGCGCTGGTACGAAAGCCACCAGCTCGGCCCGGACATCGGCCACATCCCGGTGAGCAACCTGTACGAAGTGTTCGTGCTGTTCTGCTGGATGACGGCGGCGTTCTACCTGTACTTCGAAGAGCGCTACAACACGCGCGCGCTCGGCGCCTTCGTGATGCTGGTGGTGAGCGCCGCGGTCGGCTTCCTGCTCTGGTACACGATCGTGCGCGAGGCGCACGAGATCCAGCCGCTGGTGCCGGCGCTGCAGAGCTGGTGGATGAAGCTGCACGTGCCCGCCAATTTCATCGGCTACGGCACCTTCGCACTGGCGGCCATGGTGGCCTTCGCCTACCTCATCAAGGAGCAGGCCACCGAGACCCGCTGGTACAAGCTCACGCCGATCTGGCTGCTGGGCGCGGCGCTGTGCTTCGTGCCGGTGGCGTTCCGCCAGCGCGTGCAGGAAGCGGGCGGCAGCTACTGGGTGGTCTACGCGGGCATCTCGGCGCTGATCGCGGCGGGCATCCTGCTGGGCCGCAAGCGCATCGCGGCGCGCCTGCCGGCCAACGAGGTGCTCGACGACGTCATGTACAAGTCGATCACCGTCGGCTTTGCCTTCTTCACCATCGCGACCGTGCTCGGCGCCCTGTGGGCGGCCGACGCCTGGGGTGGCTACTGGAGCTGGGACCCGAAGGAAACCTGGGCGCTGATCGTCTGGCTCAACTATGCGGCCTGGCTGCACATGCGCCTCGTGAAGGGCCTGCGCGGCACCGTGGCGGCCTGGTGGGCGCTGGTGGGCCTGGCCGTGACCACCTTCGCCTTCCTCGGCGTGAACATGTTCCTGAGCGGCCTGCACAGTTACGGCACGCTCTAGCAGCAGGCACCGCGTCTTTCGCGAAGAATTGAAACCACGCGCCGCGATGGCGCGTAACCGAACCGGGGTATGCCACGAACTACCCGGAGAAGGTGTGAACGAAGCCGCCATGGATTCATCCACATCTTCTGAGCTCCACGATTCACGCGAAAGGCCTGTCATGTCGTTCCATTCCCGTTCGCAGCGTCGCGACACCAGCGGCTTCACCCATTCCCTGTCGAGCGAGATCACACCGCGCGCCGCCTACGAAGGCCGGCGCGACCTGCTGAAGCTGATGGCCGGCGGCGCCGCGGGCGCGGCGCTCGCCAGCTTCGCCGGGCGCGAGGCCTTCGCCCAGGCCACCGGCCCGCACAAGCTGGCGCTGCTGCCGGGCGCCAGGTCGGCCGTGCCGGGCGCGCAGACCATGGAAAAGCTCACCGACTACAAGGACGCGTCGAGCTACAACAACTACTACGAGTTCGGCGTCGACAAGGGCGACCCCGTGAAGAACGCCGGCACCCTCAAGACCCGGCCGTGGACCGTGGAGGTCGAGGGGCTGGTCAAGAAGCCGGGCAAGTACGGCATTGAAGACCTGCTCAAGCTCAGCGCGCAGGAAGAACGCATTTACCGCTTGCGCTGCGTCGAGGGCTGGTCGATGGTGATCCCGTGGGTCGGCTATTCGCTGGCCGAACTCATCAAGAAGGTCGAGCCGCAGGGCAACGCCAGGTTCATCGAGTTCGTGACGCTGGCCGATCCGAAGACCATGCCCTTCGTCGGCTCGCGCGTGCTCGACTGGCCCTACACTGAAGGCCTGCGCATGGACGAGGCGATGCATCCGCTCACGCTGCTGGCCTTCGGCATGTACGGCGAGGTGTTGCCGAACCAGAACGGCGCGCCGGTGCGGCTCGTGGTGCCATGGAAGTACGGCTTCAAGTCGGCCAAGTCGATCGTCAAGATCCGCTTCGTCGAAAAAGAGCCGAGCACCGCCTGGAACAAGGCGGCGGCGCAGGAGTACGGCTTCTATTCGAACGTGAACCCGAACGTCGACCATCCGCGCTGGAGCCAGGCGACCGAGCGCCGCATCGGCGACGGCGGCGGCCTGTTCGCGAAGCGGCGCAAGACCGAGATGTTCAACGGCTACGAGGCGCAGGTCGGCCAGCTCTACGCCGGCATGGACCTGAAGAAGAACTACTGATCCGGCGCCTCCGCCCGGTCGTTGCGCCATGCTGAACAAGCTGCTCATGCATCCGGCGACCAAGCCGGTCGTCTTCCTGCTGTGCCTGCTGCCGTTCGCGCGGCTGACCTATGGCGCGTTCACCGACGGGCTGGGCGCCAATCCGGCCGAGTTCCTGATCCGCGCGACGGGCGACTGGACCCTGCGCTTCCTGTGCATCGTGCTGGCCGTGACGCCGCTGCGCGTGATCGCCAAGCTCAACGCATTGGCGCGCCTGCGTCGCATGCTGGGCCTGTTCGCGTACTTCTACGTGGTGTTGCACCTGCTGTGCTACAGCTGGTTCGACATGGGCTTCGAGTGGGGCGAGATCGCCAAGGACATCGCGAAGCGACCGTTCATCCTGGTGGGGTTCTCGGCCTTCGTGCTGCTGACGCCGCTGGCCGCCACCTCATTCAACCGCGCGATCAAGGCCATGGGCGCCAGGCGCTGGCAGCTGCTGCACAAGCTGGTCTATGTGATCGCGGGGCTCGGGCTGCTGCACTTCTTCTGGATGCGCGCGGGCAAGAACAACTTCGCGGAAGTGTTCGTCTACGCGGCCATCATCGGCGTGCTGCTCGCCTGGCGGGTCTGGAATTTCGCGAGCAAGCGAAAGGCGAGGCCGGTGGCGGGCGTGGTGCGCAACAGCGAGAAGCCGCTGCGCACCAACGGATAGACGGCAATCAGCCGTCGATCTCGCTGCGCAGCTGGTCTTCCATCGTCTCGCGGCGGCGGATCAACTTCGCGTCGGCACCGCTCACCAGCACTTCAGCGGCACGGCCGCGCGTGTTGTAGTTGCTGGCCATGCTCATGCAGTACGCACCGGCCGACAGCACGGCCAGCAGGTCGCCGGCCACCACGTTGAGCGCGCGGTCGCGGCCGATCCAGTCGCCGCTTTCGCAGACCGGGCCCACCACGTCGTAGGTCGGTGCGTCGCCGGCACGCTCGCGCAGCGGCACGATCTTCTGGAAGGCCTGGTACATCGCGGGACGCGGCAGGTCGTTCATGGCCGCGTCGACGATGCAAAAGTTCTTGTCCTCGCCGGGCTTGGTGTAGAGCACCTCGGTCACGCACACGCCGGCATTGCCGACCAGCGAGCGGCCGGGCTCGATCACCAGCTTGCGCTGGCCGAAGCCGCGCGCATCGAGCTTGGCCAGCAGTTGCTGCCACAGCGCATCGGCCTTGGGCGGCACTTCGCCGTTGTAGTCGATGCCCAGGCCGCCGCCGAAGTCCAGGTGATGGATCGGCACGCCGGCCGCCTCGATGGCCTCCACCAGGTCGAGCACCCGGTCGCAGGCGTCGAGGTAGGGCGAGGCTTCGGTGATCTGCGAGCCGATGTGGCAGTCGATGCCGACCACCTCGAGGCCCGGCAGCCGGGCCGCGTGCTGATAGGCCTGCACCGCGCGATCGTGCGCGATGCCGAACTTGTTGCCCTTCAGGCCGGTGGAAATGTACGGGTGCGTCTTCGGATCGACGTTCGGATTGATGCGGATGCTGATCGGCGCGCGCGTCTTCTCGGCCAGCGCCACCTCGTTGAGCACGTCGAGTTCGGCTTCGCTCTCGACGTTGAAACAGGCGATGTCGGCCGCCAGGGCCTGGCGCATCTCGGCGCGCGTCTTGCCGACGCCCGAGAAGATGATCTTCTTCGGATCGGCGCCCACGGCCAGCACGCGCGACAGCTCGCCGCCCGAGACGATGTCGAAACCGCAGCCGGCCTCGGCGAATACGCGCAACACGCCGAGCGAGGAGTTGGCCTTCATCGCATAGCAGATCAGCGCCTCGCGGCCCTCGAAGCCGCGCTGGTAGGCTGCCAGGGCGTCGAGCATCCACTGCTTCGAATAGACGAACAGCGGCGTGCCATGTGCGCGCGCCAGCGCATCGAGCGCGACGCCCTCGACGTGCAGGGCGCCGTCCCGGTGAGCGATGTGGGGATGGCCGGGCAGGGAGGTGTTCGTCGTCATTTCTGGGGGGAGGAAGGAGCGCTGCTCGCTGCGGCGGGCTTGGGGGCTGCCGCTTCGTCGGACGCCTTGGAGCCGCCGGGCGTGAGCAATTGGGGCAAGGTGGCGCGCTGGGCGGCCGCCGGATCGGTCGGCAGGTAGAGCGCACCGCGCTGTCCGCACGCCGCAAGGCCGGTCGCGCCGGCGACGAGGCAGACCATGAGCGCGGTGCGGGCGCGGGCGCTCACTAGAATTTGGCGAACATTCAACATGCCGAAATTGTACTTTTCGACACTGCACCGCAGAGGACTATCCCTGCAACGCAATTTGTTGACCGCCTTCCGATAACCGCCTTCAGCGCAAATATCGCCCTGACAGCAAGCCGGCCCTACACAACGGCCCGCGCACAGCACCCAGCCCAACGCCCAGCATCTGCGCGATCTGCGGCACGGTATAGAACCCAGAGCGGTACATCTCGACCACCCCGGCCTCATCCTCAACGCCCAGGACCCGAGGCCTGCCCCACACCTGTCCCCGAGCCCGCGCAGCTATCTGGCCAGCCAAGCACCGATCACGAATCAGCGCCCGCTCGAATTCAGCGAACGACCCCAGCATCTGCATGAAAAGACGCCCCACAGGCGTCTCAGTCTCGATTGGCTCAGTCAGCGACCGAAAGCCCGCAGAGCGAGCCTCGAGGTGCGCAAAAACGCTCAGCAGGTGCACGAGCGAACGAGCCAAGCGATCCATCTTGTAGACCACCAACGTATCGCCCGGGCCAATCCTGCGAAGCACATCCTCGAGCACAGGACGCTTCTTCACTGCAGACCGCTTTTCCTCAACAACGTAGCTCACGCCTGCCCTCAAAAATGCTTCATATTGAATCGACGTGTTTTGATCCGCAGTAGATACCCGCGCGTATCCAATCAGCACCAGCAGCCCTCCCGCCCTTTTGCAACCTTTGTAAGCACTTGTAGACTACAGGAAAGGAGAGACCCCATGGGAATGCAAGACAGGGACTGGTACCGCGATGAGATTCAGCGCCGCCGCATGGAAGAAGAGCGCGCCGAGCGGTCGAAGCCCAAGAAGCGCAGCGGACCGCGAATCCCCGTAGATCTACTGGACAACGCCAACCCTCGGAAGCTGTGGGGCGCTGATTGGCATTGGTCCCTTCAGCTGCTTGTCTGGCTCTGCATTGCCGTCCTACTGCTGCTCGCCTATCGCCTGATCCAGTAACCGGAAACGAATCGAGCATTTCTCCGACGCATACCGATACCGCATCGGCAGCCTAAATCGCCTCAGCGGGCACCAACGGCAGAGCCCCCACCGCGCAGCGGATCGCGGAATCCACCACCTTCGATAGACGTGACCTGAGCACCCACAGGCGAGACGCCAGAAGCAACAACCTGCCCAGGCTGAACACCGGGCACAGCGACCACCACTGGCGCACGCTCAGTGCCCACCGCAAGCTGCGGCGCGTCACAAATGACCGGGTACACCTTGGAACCATAGCTCAGCCTACCCATGCAGGCACCGAGTGCTTCCAACTTGTACCCAGCGCGCTCAAGCTCCTCACTGGTCGTATCGAGGAAGCGCCGACCACCTTCACTGATCGACAAGGTATAGATCGTCTTGCCCCGCATATGCATACGGCCAGTGAGGTGAAGATTCTTGCCCTTCAATGGCTCGACGCCACCACCATCCGACTGGGCCTCAATGGCGAGCTTGGGCGAATCGACCACAGCCTTTCCCATGTCTGCAGGAGCTTTGACGCACTCATCGTTTTTCCAAACAGCACCTTCGACACAGGGCGTAAAAGGCGCGCCCTTCGGAACTGCAATGTCGGCAACAGATCGACCATCGTGCAGCTTCGCTTTCTTGTCCATATCCCTTGCAGGCCACCACGCCCACACCGTCACCACTGCAATGACGACGTACAGCGCCCACGACATGCGGCGCCACTTTGTGAGAAAAGGCTTGACGTCAGATACGCCGGCCTCAAGTGCCGAACCACCTTGAGTGTGCGATTTGTAGAGGCAGAAAAACTCCGGCTGATACTTGCGCTCCGAAGTCTGCACGATCGCACCTCGATAGCCCGAATACACCTTCCGGATATAGCTGTCAGGACGACCCAAAATATCCGCCTTGCGGACCTTGATCACCATCGCCATGATCTCGGCGATGTCCTGACACATCGCCCTGAATCGCTGGGTGCAAAGCAAGATATCGGCGTTGAAATGCCGATGCAGCTTGTAGTACTCGACCACCTCCTTCGACGTACCAATGCGCGGCATCGTCACGTGAGCCTCGTCGATCACGAAGAGAGGCCCTTGACCTGTCTTTGGATGCTTCCAATCAGACCAGTAGTCCCACACGTGGCCGAAAAGCCTAGTCCCGTCAGGCGCCTTTTCTAGACGACCATCAGCGTACAACTCGAACGCTTGACCCTGCCCCGTCGCAGGATCAACCCGCTCCGCATCCCACGTGCCACGAACAGGAGCAGGTGTATAGCGCAGCTCCAACAGATCGCCATAGCTCGAATCGATGGCCGCATAAGCCTCAAGCACCAATGGCAAATTCGTGATGACCTTGCGACCGCGCTTCAGCGCATCCAGCACCTGATAAACCGATGCCTCAAAACTCTTCCCCGATCCGGGGATGCCTTCCAGGCCATTGATCATGATCCGAGCCTTGTAAACGGGATGAGCTGAAGAACCAGACGGATACCGATGGCCGCAACAATGATCGCCGCAGCTTGCCCAACACCAAGCAGGCCGAGCATGTTGAGGATCTCTCCAGGCAACGTGCCCCAGCTCTGCAGCGACGAAGTGACAGGCGTGAGGTCTACAGCCTGCACCGCGCTAACGACAATTTCCATGACCTGCTCAAACGGCCAGCAGGCGGCGTCTCGAATGAAATCCCAAGCCGCAGTGAAAACCGCAACGGCGAGCTTGCCGATCCACTCGACGATGGCCGCGAGCTTCGCAAAGAGCATCGTGAAAGCAGCAGCCACATCACCCCCCAAAGATCAATGCGCGCGCGAGAATCGCAGCGCCAATCAAAACGATGGCCTTGACCACGTCATACACCCAGCAGGGCACGGAAAGGTCAGCCATGCCCCAGTCGTGAAAGCCAGCCATATCAAGAGGGATGGTCCACGTGGGACAACTTCCGCCGCCCACACCAGTAGGCAACAACTGACTAGGCAGTGTGAACAACTGCGATTGATTCAGCTCAGACTTCTTTTCGTTCCAGATGCCCACCAACCCCTGCGGATACTTCCGGGTGTAGAGAGTGGGGACCGCAGGGAGCGCCGTATCAGTTGGCGCTTCTTCTGGCTCCTCTTGCGGAGCGCCTTCAGTGCCCTGCTCAGTTGTCTCCGTCGTCGTGCTAGTCGACGTCGACGTCGTGCCATCAGGATTCGTCGTTGTGCTGGTCGTAGTGGAAGTACGAGTAGTGTTGCCTGCCGTAACGGTGGGGCCGCTATAGCTCAGCGGAGTGGACTCTTGACTGACAGTCGTATCGGTCCTACTGCCCGACTGAGTGACAGACGTACTCTTAGGCCCCTTGACCTCAGAAGGACCAGTCACCTTCACATTGCCAAGCGGCCACGTGATATTTCCGAACTTGGAAAGCTCATCGACTATTCCGGGAGCAGGATCGTTCTTATAAAGGGCATCCCTGACCTCCTGAGGAGTAGCCGGATACCACGTAGGCGAAGCAGGCGGAATCTCACCACCTTGAACAACAGTCTGCTCTGACTTATCAAAGAACGCGCCAGAAAACTTGTTATAGGTTTCTATCGAACACCTACCATTCGCCAAAACGCCTACAAATACAAAACGATAAGTGACATTAATCGAGGTGTTATATGCAGCACCGCGCTCACAGGCGCTAGCCCGAGAAGCAGACCAAACATATGGTGCGGGCGAGTACCCATCGCGATACTGATAGCAGGGACCAGTGATGCAAATATCCAAATCACGCCGCTCCAACTGCCCAGTCTCGGGATTCACACGCGCGCCTGAAAGACTCAAATAGGCAGTCGCAAGCGGAACACCAACACCCAATGCGCAACCGACCAGACCACCGGTAGCGCATCCAATGACACCACCAACAACAACCTCCTTTGCCACTTCGCCGGTGAAACCCACAGGCACCTGCTTCTGAGCGACCGGGACTGTTCCACTGCCAGTAACCTTGGTGGCACCAGCCGCACCCGCAGAACTCGTTCCAGCGGGGCTGATGACTTTCATCGACCCCGAGCCACCGCCGATAGTCGTAGTGCGGCCATGGACCGCAGCATTCCAAAGCGCCTGACCCGTAGCGCGATCAATGCCACGACCTGCATGAGCTCCACCACAGAGCAACAGCAAGGCCGAACAGAAAAATAACTGCTTGATTTTCATTGCGCAGACCTCACCCCGAGGACAAACGCAATGCCGCTAGCGGTGCCAAGGCCCAGCACTGAAGCCCAGAACACCAACACCAAAGCACCGCTAAGCATGGCGACCCCTTAGGCCTTGCGAACGAGGCGCTTGGCGAGGTCCGGACCCTTGTAGGCCACGGCGATGCCCACGATGAGCAGGCCGCCTGCGATCACCTTCGCCGACACGCCGGAGAAGTCCACGGCATCGAAGAAGGCATCCCACGGACTGGTTTGCGCGAACGCGGGCGAGGCCAGCAGTGCACCAGCGACGATGGCACCGGCGCGAGCGTAGCCATTGGACAGAACGGTCTTGATCTTGTTCATGAGAACATTTCCTTAAAAAGCGGTGTCCCGAGAGATTCGGGGTTGCACCCGGAGGCCGACGACGTTTCACAACGCTGGCCGGCTACCGGCTAAAACCACTCACGCTTTCCGTATCAGTCCAAGCACCACGCCGAGCACGTAGCCCAGCATGAATGCCGTCATCACCCCACCGAAACCCATCGCGTAGACCTTCAAAAACATCTCAGGAGTCACCCCCATCGATGAAAGGTCCACCGTCTCCGCGAACGTGACGGCCTGCACACTCTCAGGAGGGCATGGCGAAACATCGACGGTGCAAATCAGGTAGCGCATCAGGCAGACGGATACACGTCTTCAACAGACTGGGGCCCCTCGCACTCGGGGCAAACGATCCCATCGTTATAGGGATGCTCCTCCCACAGCGAATACCCCACCTCGGCACCGCAATGAATGCAGATGCCGATAGGGTCAAAGTCATCCTCATCGCCCATAGATATCTCCTGAGCGGTGTTCCGAAACATTCGGGATTGCACCGGAAGACCCTCGGCGTCTCACGACGTTGGAGGGCTAACCACTGAAATCACTTAAAGAGCTTGAACAACAGGCCGACGAGCCGCGATGCAAACGCGCCAACGACTCGACGGAAGAAATACCGGATCACGACTCGACCCACCGCATGAGGGGCAACCTGCCGTGATCGCGGCGACGTGCGCGTTCGATACGCACATAGCGCTCAGCACGCTCACCTGACCACCATGCAAGGCCGCAAAAGCCGAGGCCCATCAGAAGGCCGAACAGCATCGCGGCCATCAGGTGTTCAACGCCGAACATCACAAGCCACCCCCAGCGTTTCCGGATACGAATTGCGATTGATGCTCATCGGTGTCATTGGCCCTCCCGAGCACATCGAGGTCCACAATGACCGCCTCATCGTCCAGATCGGTCCAGTCGTGCACCAGCTGGGTAGCGCGTTCCGCGTCATCGACAACACCGCCGCCAGACTGACCCAGCGAGCGCACCCATTCCGGCTGCCCATCGTCAGCAGACGGCGCGAGGAATTTCCCCGTTACCAAGCTCTGGACAATGAGACGCATGGCAGTTAGGCCGCAGCCTTTGCGGTCGCAGCGCGCTCGACCGGCTTGATATCGACCAGCGTGAGCTGCGTCTTGTTGTCGCTGGCCGCGACCACATCGAACGTGCAGATGACGCGAATCGGCAGCGACTTGCCGAGGTGCTTCCATTTCTGGAATTCGTCGGACTTGCCGAACTTGAAAGGACGAGTGCTGATACCGATGGCTTCGCCACTGCCGTTGCTGGCAATGTCGGCGTCCAGGTGGAACGTGCAGCTGTCGAAAGCACGGTCATTGAACGTGCCTTCGGATGCCTTGATGCCGAACAGGGTGGACTCGCTTTGCATGCGCATGATTGATTACTCCAAGCCCGATTTATTGAAGGCTCATCGCGACTGGGCCAGATCGCGGAACCACGAATTGAGAGAACGCCTCGCTGTAGGCCTCAGAGAGGTCAGCGTGGGAGAAGGAAGCGAGCCGCTTGGGGCGCTTCTTATGCGTGACCAGTTCGAGGAACTGCTCCTCTGTCAGGTACTGGAACGCAAGCGCAATGGAGGGAGCCGCGTTGTTCAGAAGATGCAGCGCGTTGCGAGTGCATTCAGCCTTGACATGCATCAGCGCCGGCTTGGGCGTGTAGGCGATGTACTCGGGCGTCGCAACATCACCGGCCTCGCGAAGGATGGCCGCATGCCAGTCACTCGCGCCTGCGAAGAAGTCGGAGGGACGGCGCAGAAGGTCGGTATCGAGAACGCGAACTTTGTTGCCGTAGCGCAGCTCGAAACGCAGCCACTTGCTACCGACCTTTTCACCGAAGAGCTGATCGCCCTTTTCGTAGATGTTGGTCTCTTTGCCCGCATCCTTGGAGCCGATGTACAGGGACCGGGAACAGCCCTTAGCCCAGTTGATATCTCGCAGCGCTGGCCTATGCCCATAGCTGTCGCAGAGGCCTTCGCAGTACTCTTTAAACACACGCTCAATGCCGCCTGAGAAGCCATCGAAAAAGTCGAGTGCGAGGTCGGCGCGGGTGATCTTTCCGTCCAGTTCGTCAACGATCTTCGCCATGCGGTCGGTCCAGCCGTGCTCCGCAAACGTGCATGCGACGCCGTAGAGGTTCACGTGCATGGACTCAGCCTGGGCACGTTGCTTAGGGCTGTCCGACGACGCACCGAAGCCAACCCAACCCACCTCTGCGCCGCAGCGATGGATAGGCCAACGATGCTTGTAGAAATCATGCCCCTTTCCGAGCTCCGCCCCGCGGTTGAACTCGAAGCCCAAAGCCATGCAAACACGGTCTGCGAGGGCGGACGCCTGCCCGCATGCATCGCGTTCGTGATCAGGCAGTTCGTTGATGAGGCTCAGCAGCTTGTGGAGCCGGTAGCCCTCATCCCAGATGCTGGTGGACTCCGCGCGCTTGTCCGTGAGAAACGGAGGTGCATTGCGCAAGCGGACAGTGAAGCGAAGCCAATCGACGTGAACCATCGAGTTCGATGCTTGGCGTTCAGCCATCAAACGAACCTTGACGACATTGCCGTCGAGGACGAGTGCACTCTTGTCTTTAACCTTGGTCATAGTCCCGTCCACCTTCCGAAATTTGATATACCCCGTGATTACCATCGGGGCACTTGCCGCACTGCCGCCCGCTCGCCTGCGCGGTGCCCTTCCCCGCAAGCGGGGCCCCTTCCCGCGCCGCGCTCGCAGTGACAGCGCATCCAGCGCAATTGCGGTCGCAGCGGTCGGCGAGGTAAAGGCATTGCAGGAGGCACGCGCCATCAGCAGAGGGCGTGTCCTGCGGACCGGGCTCTGGCCCTTCGGGTTGAGCCACCGGGTACGGCGTCTCAATCGCTTGCGCGACTAGCGATCCCTCACGCTTCAGGGGGATCACACGCTGTGGGCGGGCTACGTCGCTTTGCGCCGCAGCGATGCTCGGGCCATGGCTGCACGCCATGGAACAGCCGCTCAGCAAG
This sequence comes from Acidovorax cavernicola, assembly GCF_003581445.1. Classification (NCBI taxonomy): domain Bacteria; kingdom Pseudomonadati; phylum Pseudomonadota; class Betaproteobacteria; order Burkholderiales; family Comamonadaceae; genus Acidovorax; species Acidovorax cavernicola. Next base: position 55,916 of record NZ_QXMN01000016.1, read on the forward strand.
GACGGGGGCGAGGCGAAGGCCCACGCCCGTAGCGCACGCTGTGCCGCGTCATGCGCCGAGACGAAGGGCGCCCCGGCCTGAGTGGCGGGATTCGTGCTCGAGCACTTGGCGGGTTTCACCATGCCGCCCCCAGCGCACGCTCGATCTTGCGTTTGACATGCGTAGGCACCACGTCGCCAGCCTCAGCACGCTGGAACGTACGCAACGACACACCACAATGCTTCGCGCACTCCGGTTGCGTCATACCCTGCTTGACACGCATACGACGAATCGCCGATTGATCGGGATATGCGACATAGGGACCGCGCCGCCCGGCCTGCTTGGCAGGATTCACAGCAAACAGCGTCATGCCGGTGCCAAGAGTGCCGGTAGTCATCGTGATCACAACCGCCCCTGCTGGCCTTCGAGGCGCAGGCATGCGACCTTTGCGCGGTCGGGCTGGACACCACGACGCACGAACGCCGCACACACGGCAGCGTCATCACGGTATTGAGAAGAAGCGACGGCCGACCCGATACGGATGGCCTGCGGAATAGGCGCATTGATCGCCATGAAGGCGCGGCGCTTCCATTCGAGCTTTTCAGCTGCAGTCATTGCAGGCCCTTGGAGCCGTAGAGACCGACCTGCTTCCAGTTGCGATTCGTCAGCGCGAAACGCGTAATGGAGCGCAGCACATCAGCCTCAGAGCAGCCGAGTTCACTGGCGATGCCAGCAATGGTTTGCTTGATCTTGGGATCGTCTGTGAACTCGATACGGCCCTTCGCGGCACGATGCGCACGAACCTTGGCGGCGTTGTCGACGTGAATGGCTGGACGACCAACAGCAGCGCGGACGATGCTCATGCGTGACCCCGCACGACCATTGAAAAACCGTCCGCGACCGCCTCGCGCCCACACTCCAACGAATGGTGCCCGCCAGCCGGCAGGAACTCAGGCGCATCGAGGAGGCCCTCACTCTGCCAATCCCCGAACCACTCCCCACGCCATCCGTCATGAAGATCGAAGACGCTCACAGCGCGCATAGGCACAAACACGCCGCCATAGGGCAACTGGGTGCACGCCCCCGACCCCGACAAGGCTGGAGCCGCCACAGCTTTGACCTCGACGGTTTGAATGGCCGAGGGCGCGCAATCGGCTTGCTGCTGTCGCTGCGCAAAGAGGGAGAAAGAAACTTGGTGCATGGCGGCTCCGGTGGCAGAATGTAGTTACCAGAAGCGGTTTTAGTTATCGCATCTGGTAAGTCACACTTTATCACTTGAGGTAACACATGAGCCAATTGAATGTTCTTATCGAGAAAGGTAAAGACATTTACGGAAGCTATGGCGCCTTAGCAGAAGCGATAGGCGTTCCGAATACCCACATCTCGATGTGGAAAGCGGGCAAGCGCTACTGCAGCCCGCCAGATCGGGCAGCACTCGCAAGCGCGGTCGACGAAGACCCGACCGAAGCAACCATCGAGGCGGTGATCGAAGGAATCAACCTCGAAAGCCCGCAAGGAAAGCGAGCCACCCATGCGCTGCAGGTGGCTCTGTCGAAGATTAAAAAGCTGTAATGACCGACACCGAGTACATGGACCACGCCGAGGCGGCGCTTGCCGCCATCGAGCAGGCCTGCGACCGCATCAACGATGCGACCGACGCCGACATCGACAACCAGCGGGTCGGCGGGATGATCACGATGTCGTTCCAGAACGGCAGCCAGCTGATCGTGAACCTGCAGAAGCCGCTGCATGAAATCTGGCTGGCGGCACGCTCCGGCGGCTATCACTACCGGCACGACGGTCGGGTGTGGGTGGACACCAAGACCGGGGAAGAGTTCTTCGGCAACCTCTCGCGCGAGGCGAGCCTGCAGACGGGGCTGGCGCTGGTGTTCGCGGCGGCCTGAGCCGCCGCTTTCCACCGATTTCCTTCTCTGTCGATCAGTTCCTGAACAGGTCGAGGATGCGGTTGCGCTCCTCGGGTGGCGCCGGCGCGCTGATCGCCGGGCCGCTCAGGGCTTCCGCGGGTGCCACCGGCGCGGAAGACTCCACGCCCAGACTCGATACGCCGCGGCCCGGCGCGTAGTCGTCGTAGTACCACTCGCCGCCGACGCTCACGATGCCCGAGGGCGGCGCGGTCGACAGGTCGGTCACGGGCACGCCCTTGAGGGCGGTTTCCATGTAGGTGATCCAGATCGGCAGGCTCAGGCCGCCGCCGGTTTCGCGGTCACCCAGGTTGCGCGGCGTGTCGTAGCCGATCCACGAGATCGCCGTCATGGTGGGCTGGAAGCCCGCGAACCAGGCGTCGAGCGAGTCGTTGGTGGTGCCGGTCTTGCCGTACAGGTCGGGGCGCTTGAGCATCGCCTGCGCCTTCGCGGCCGTGCCGGCGCGCGTGATGGACTGCAGCAGCGTGTCCATGATGAAGGCGTTGCGCTGCGGGATCGCACGCGACGCCTCGTTGAGCAGCGGCGGCTGGACGTCGACCAGCACGCGGTCCTTGTGGTCGGTGATGCGGGTCACGAGGTACGGATTCACGCGGTAGCCGCCATTGGCGAACACCGAGTAGCCCACCGCCATCTGCATCGGCGTGACGGCGCCGGCACCGAGCGCCATCGGGAGGTAGGCGGGGTGCTTGTCCTTGTCGAAGCCGAAGTTGGTGATCCAGTCCTGGGCGTAGCGCGTGCCGATGGATTGGAGGATGCGGATCGACACCAGGTTGCGCGATTTCATCAGCGCGGTGCGCATCGACATCGGCCCGTCGAAGCCGCCGCCGTAGTTCTTGGGCTCCCAGGGCTGGCCGCCGGTGGTGCCGGCGTCGAAGAACAGCGGGCCGTCGTTGATGACCGTGGCGGGGGTGAAGCCCTTTTCGAGCGCCGCCGAGTAGATGAAGGGCTTGAAGCTCGAGCCCGGCTGGCGCCAGGCCTGCGTGACGTGGTTGAACTTGTTCTTGCCGAAGTCGAAGCCGCCGACCAGCGCCTTGATGGCGCCGTCGCGCGGGTCCATGGCCACGAACGCGCCCTCGACCTCGGGCAACTGGGTGATTTCCCAGGTGTTCTTGGGCGTCTTGGCGACGCGGATCACGGCGCCGCGACGGATCTTGATGTTGGGCGGCGCCTTGTCGGAGAGGCCCGACTGCGCGGGCTTGAGGCCGTCGCCCGTGATCTGCACGGCGTCGCCGTTGGCGCGGATGGCCTGGATTTCCTTGGGTGTGGCCTTGAGCACCACGGCCGCCATCACGTCGCCGTTGTCAGGGTGGTCGTTGAGCACGTCGTCCACCGCCTCGTCGAGTTCCTTGGGGTCGTTCGGCAGGTCGATGAACTTCTCGGGGCCGCGATACACCTGACGGCGTTCGTAATCCATGATGCCCTTGCGCAGGGCCTTGTAGGCGGCGGCCTGGTCGGCGGCGACCAGCGAGGTGTAGACCTTGAGGCCGCGCGTGTAGGTGCTGTCGCCGTACTGCGCATACATCAGCTGGCGCACGGTTTCGGCCACGTACTCGGCGTGCAGGCGGTTCGGATCGGCGGCGTCGCGCAGGTGCAATTGTTCTTTCTTGGCCTCGGCGGCCTGCTCGGCGGTGATGAAGCCGGCCTCTTGCATGCGGTCGATCACGTAGAACTGACGTCCGCGCGCGCGTTGTGGGTTGTTGACCGGGTTGTTCGCGCCGGGGGCCTTGGGCAGGCCCGCGAGCATGGCGGCCTCGGCGATCGACATGTCGGACAGCGGCTTGCCGAAATAGGCTTCGGAGGCGGCCGCGAAACCGTAGGCGCGGTTGCCCAGGTAGATCTGGTTCAGGTAGATCTCGAAGATCTGGTCCTTCGTGAGCAGGTGCTCCAGCTTGAAGGTCAGCAGCACTTCGTAGATCTTGCGGGTCAGCGTCTTCTCGGAGCTCAGGTAGACGTTGCGGGCCACCTGCATGGTGATGGTCGAGGCGCCCTGGCTCTTCACGCGGTTCAGGTTGGCGATGCCGGCGCGGACCAGACCCTTGTAGTCGACCCCGCCGTGGTCATAGAAGCGGGCGTCTTCGGCGGCGAGCACCGCGTCCTTCACGACCTTGGGGATGGCTGCAATCGGGGTGAGGTTGCGTCGTTCTTCCCCGAATTCGCCGATCTGCGTGCCTTCGGCGGAGAACACCCGCAGCGGCAGCTTGGGGCGGTAGTCGGAGAGCTCCGAGATGTCCGGCAGGTTGGGATAGGCGACCGCCAGGGCCACGGCCACCACGCACAGGATGGAAAGCAGGCCCGCCGCAGCGAGCCCCGCACCCCAGAACACGAAACGCAGCAGCCATTTCAGCCAGAAGGGGCGTTCAGGGGGAGGGGTCTTGGCGCGCCCTTGGGGGCTGGAAGTTTCTTGCATGGGGGCCCGGAGAGTCACCGGACATTATAAAAAGCCGCCCCCTCGGCGCCCCTTGATCTTTGTTACCTCGCGCATTCCCTCTCCTGCCGCTAAGCAGAAAGTTACAGAATGCGGCTTTGACGTCACGTTTTGACAACGGTTGGCTGTTCTGGTCTTTCGGCGCGCTTGGTTGGCGCTGTGCCTGCTGCTAGCATGCAACCGAACGCATATTTTTCCATTGGTTACAAATAACAGGGGGAGAGGGACCTAACTTGGCTGCTCTTGGATCATTGTTTCGTCGTCAGAACGCCCCCCTGCTGGGTCTGGACGTCAGTTCGTCCAGCGTGAAGCTGGTGGAGCTCGGCCGCGAGGCCAGCGGCAAGCTGGTTCTGGAGCGCTGCGCCATCGAGCCGCTCGAACGTGGCTGGATCACCGACGGCAACGTCGAGAAATTCGACGAAGTGGCCGAGGCCGTGCGCCGCGTCGTGCGCAAGAGCGGCACCAAGACGCGCAATGTGGCGCTGGCGTTGCCGCCCTCGGCGGTCATCACCAAGAAGATCATTCTTCCGGGCGGCATGAGCGAGCAGGAGCTCGAGATCCAGGTCGAGTCCGAAGCCAACCAGTACATCCCGTTCTCGCTCGATGAAGTGAGCCTCGACTTCTGCGTGACCGGTCCGAGCACGACATCGATCGGCGACGTGGAAGTGCTGATTGCCGCCTCCCGCAAGGAAAAGGTGCAGGACCGCGAAGGCCTGGCGGAAGCCGCCGGCCTGAAGGCGATGATTCTCGATGTCGAGTCTTATGCCTCGCGACTGGCCACGGCGCGTCTGATCGAACAACTCCCGGGCAAAGGCGTGGACGCCATCGTGGCGCTGTTCGAGGTGGGGGCTTTCACCACCAGCATGCAGGTGCTGCGCAACCAGGAAGTGCTGTACGACCGAGACCAGGCCTTCGGCGGCGCGCAGCTGACCCAACTGATCGTGCGCCAGTACGGCTTTTCCGCGGAGGAAGCCGAGACCAAGAAGCGCAGCGGCGACCTGCCCGACGACTACGGCTCGGGCGTGCTCAAGCCTTTTGTCGAAAGCATTGCGCAGGAAATCGCGCGCGCGCTGCAGTTCTTCTTCACCAGCACGCCGCACAACCGGGTGGACTACGTGCTGCTGGCAGGTGGGTCTTCGTCGTTGCCGGGGCTGACCAACGCCGTCACCCGGCAGACCTCTTTCGCGTGCTCGCTCGTGAATCCGTTCGACGGCATGGACTTCGGCCCCAGCATTCGCGAGAAGAAGGTCCGCCGCGAAGCGCCTTCCTATCTGACCTCCTGCGGACTGGCCATGCGGAGGTTTCTGCAGTGATCCTGATCAACCTGCTTCCGCACCGCGAAGCTGCGCGCAAGCGTCGCCGCGAGGCCTTCTACGGCACCCTGGGCGGCGCCGCGCTGCTCGGCGTTCTGATCGCCGGCCTCGGCTACCTCTGGTTCGAGGCGCAGATTTCGGCCCAGCGCTCGAAGAATGGTTTCCTTCAAGCCGAGATCAAGAAACTCGAAGTCGAGATCAAGGAAATTTCCACCCTGCAAGAAGAAATCGCGGCCCTGCGCGCACGCCAACTGGCCGTGGAAGACCTGCAGGGCGACCGCAATCTGCCAGTGCACCTGCTCAACGAACTCGTCCGGCAACTGCCTGACGGCGTCTACCTGACCAGCATGAAGCAGGAGAGCCAGACCGTGACGCTGCAAGGCATGGCGCAGTCGAACGAACGGGTGTCGGAACTGCTGCGCAACCTCGGCAACAACAGCCCCTGGCTGGTGAAGCCCGAGCTGGTCGAAATCACCTCGGCCAATGTGAGCCTGAGCCAGCGTGACCAGCGCCGCGTGGCGAACTTCACGATGCGCATCGGCCTCAAGCGGCCGACGGATGCCCAGAAGGCGGAGGCCGACAAGGCCCTGGCCGCCAAGGCACAGGCGAAGGGGTAACCGATCATGGCCATCAGCAACCGATCCCTCCCCAAAGTCGACGTCGCCACCGCCCTGCGGAACTTCGGCGACCAGTTCCGCGGACTGAATCCGAACGACCCGTCGATGTGGCCGGCGGTACCGCGCTACGCGTTGTGCCTCGCCGTGACCGCCCTGGCATTGGCAGGCCTGTGGTTTCTCTGGCTGACGAACTCCAACGACGAGCTCGAAGCCGAGCGCGCCAAGGAAGTCACGCTCCGGACCGACTACACGAAGAAAGTGGCGCAAGCCGCCAACCTTGACCTGCTGAAGAAGCAGCGCGAGCAGGTGCAGCAGTACGTGATCCTTCTCGAGAAGCAGCTGCCCAGCAAGGCCGAAATGGACGCGCTGCTTTCGGACATCAACCAGGCCGGCCTCGGCCGCAGCCTGCAGTTCGAACTGTTCCGCCCGGGCCAGGTCTCGGTCAAGGATTACTACGCGGAGCTGCCGATCGCCGTGCGCGTCACGGGGCGTTATCACGACATGGGCGCCTTCGCGGCCGACGTGGCCAGCCTGTCGCGCATCGTGACGCTCAACAACGTGACCGTCACACCGCAGAAGGACAAGGACGTGCTGACGATGGACGCCACCGCGCGCACCTACCGCTACCTCGACGAAGACGAGCGGGCCGCCCAGAAACGCGCCACGGCGCCGAAGGCGAAGAAATGAAGGCGGTCGCCAAAGTTTTGTGGCTGGCACTGGCCACGGTCGGCTTGAGCGCCTGCGGCGATTCCGACCAGGAAGACCTGCAGCGCTGGATGGTCGAGCAACGCACCCAGGTGAAGCCCTCGGTGCCGCCGATCTCGGAGCCCAAGAAGTTCACGCCGCAGGCCTATACCGAGGCGTCGTCGTTCGAACCCTTCAACATGCTGAAGCTGACCCAGGCGCTGCGCCGGGAGTCGAACCAGCCGAGCACTTCCGAGCTGATCGCGCCGGAATTGGCCCGCCGCAAGGAAGCGCTGGAGGCGTTTCCGCTGGATTCGATGGCCATGGTCGGCAGCATGAACCGCAACGGCCAGCCGGTGGCGCTCGTGCGTGTGGACAAGCTGCTCTACAAGGTGCGCGTCGGCGAGTACCTGGGACTCAACTACGGGCGCATCACCCGTATCAACGAAACCGAAGTCGCCCTGCGCGAGATCGTGCAGGACGCCGCGGGCGAATGGATCGAACGCGTAGCCACGCTGCAGTTGCAAGAGAGTGCGAAATGAACCAAAAAAAATCAACGATGGCACAGTGGCTGCGCGCCGCCGGGCTGGGTCTGCTGGCTTTCGGTGCCCTGGCCGTTGCCCATGCGCAAAACGCGATCGAATCCGTGACGAGTTCGACGCAGTCGGGCGCGGAAGTGATTCGCATCGACCTGGCCCAACCGCTCACAGCGGTGCCCGCCGGGTTCTCCGTGCAGACGCCGGCGCGCATCGCGCTGGACTTCCCGGGCGTGACGAACGCGATCGGGCGCTCGGCCATCGAGGTCAACCAGGGCAACCTGCGCTCGGTCAATGTGGTGCAGGCCGGTGACCGCAGCCGCGTGGTGCTGAACCTGAAGCAGGCCACGGCTTACAAGGCCGAAATTCAGGGCAAGTCGCTGCTGGTGGTGCTGGAGCCGGTGGCCGGAACGGCGCTCGCGGCTTCCGTCGGAACGACCTTCGCGGAGAACCGCAACCGTGACACCTTGCCGCTGCGCGACGTCGACTTCCGTCTCGGCGCCGACAGCACCGGCCGCGTGCTCGTCGACCTGCCCAACAACCAGGTCGGCGTCGATGTGAAGCAGCAGGGCAAGAGCCTTGTCGTGGAGTTCACGAAGTCGACCTTGCCCGAAGGCCTGCGTCGCCGTCTCGACGTAGCTGACTTCGGCACGCCGGTGCAAATGATCACGTCGCAGCAATCGGGCGACCGCGTGCGCATGACGATCGATGCCAAGGGCGACTGGGAACACAGCGCCTACCAGAGCGAAAACCAGTTCGTGGTGGAAGTCCGTGCCCGCAAGGTCGATCCGAGCAAGCTCACGCAAGGGGTGGGCTACAACGGCGAGAAGCTGTCGCTCAACTTCCAGAACATCGAGATCCGCTCGCTGCTGCAGGTGATCGCCGACTTCACGAACTTCAACATCGTGACCTCCGATTCGGTCAGCGGCGCACTGACGCTGCGTCTGAAGGACGTGCCCTGGGACCAGGCGCTCGACATCATCATGCAGGCGAAGAACCTGGGCATGCGCAAGAACGGCAGCGTGCTGTGGATCGCGCCCAAGGACGAGATCAACGCCAAGGAAAAGCTCGAATTCGAAGCCAAGGCGGCGATTGAGAACCTGGAGCCACTGCGTACGCAGTCGTTCCAGCTGAACTACACGAAGGCCATTGCCATTGCGCAGGGCTTAACTGGGACTGGTGCCTCGGCTGGTGGTGGCGGTGGTGGCGGTAGTGGCAATGCCACCTCGCGCATCCTGAGCCCCCGCGGCAGCGTGATCGCTGAAGCACGGACCAATCAGCTGTTCGTGTCCGACATTCCCTCGCGCTTGGCCCAGGTTACCGACCTGATCCAGAAACTCGACGTCCCGGTTCGGCAGGTGCTGATCGAAGCGCGCATCGTGGAAGCCTCCGACACCTTCGGCAAGTCACTCGGCGTGCGGATGGGCGGCGGTATCTCCCGCGAACGCGTCGCGTCGGCCAACGGCAATCCGGCATACGGCACCTTCGGCGTCATGCCTGCCACCACCAATGGTGGCGGCGTCGGCGGCGCAGCAGCCACCTGGACCAACTCCAACTTCATCAACCTGCCCGCAGGCGATGCAGGCACCGGCGGCAACGCGGCGGGCACCTTTGCGATCTCGCTGTTCAACTCGAGCTTGTCGCGCATGCTGAACCTCGAAATCTCGGCGCTCGAGGCCGACGGCAAGGGCAAGCTGGTGTCCAGCCCCCGCGTCATCACGGCCGACCAGACCAAGGCGCTGATCGAGCAGGGCGAAGAAATTCCCTACCAGCAGGCCACCTCGAGCGGCGCCACCTCGATCTCGTTCCGCAAGGCGGTGTTGAAGCTCGAAGTCACGCCACAGATCACCCCCGAGGGCAACATCATCCTGACGCTGGATGTGAGCAAGGACGCCCGCGGCATCAACACCTCGGCGGGCCCGGCCATCAACACCAAGCACGTGCAGACCGAGGTGCTGGTCGAGAACGGCGGCACGGTCGTCATCGGTGGTATCTTCGAGCTCACCGAAACCAATGACGAATCGCGCGTGCCGGTACTGGGTGAAATCCCCTATATGGGGGCGTTGTTCCGCAAGCGCGAACGTATTGCCAACAAGACTGAAATGCTCGTCTTTATCACCCCGAAGATGATTACCGACCGCAACGCCGCGCGCTGACGCGCGGGCGTAGCAGCCACCGCGTGGCGGTCGCACTTGTCGGGTTGCCCGGCGCCGGAAAGTCCGCAGTGGGCCGGCGGCTGGGCGCTCGGCTGAACACTCCCTTCATCGACACCGATCACGTGATCGAGCAGCGCATTGGCTGCACGATCCGTGATTTCTTCGATCGCGAGGGCGAAGCCGCCTTCCGCGACATCGAGCAGGCGGTCATCGCCGACCTGGCCGCCCACCCCCACGGCGTGCTTGCGACCGGCGGTGGCGCCGTGCTGCGCGAGGCCAACCGCCAGCAGTTGCGCGGCCATTTCCACGTCATCTACCTGCGCTCCTCGCCCGAAGACCTGTTCCGGCGTCTGCGCCACGACGTCAAGCGCCCGTTGCTGCAGGTGGCTGACCCGTTGGGTCGGTTGCGTGAATTGCACGATGCGCGCGACCCGTTCTACCGGGAAACGGCCCACGACGTGGTCGACACCGGCCGGCCGTCGATTGCCGTGCTGGTCAACCTCATCGTGATGCAGCTGGAGTTGGCCGGGGTGGTCGAGCCCGGCGCCCATCCGGAAGAGCCCTCGGACTGACCCCGGCGGGCCCGAGCGCCTAAACTCGCGGCCATGTCCCTGTCCGTTTCGCCCGCACTTTCCGCACCCCCGCAGCCCGAACGCGTCGAGATCCAGCTCGGCGAGCGCAGCTACCCGATCCTGATTGGTGGCGGGCTGCTGGAAGATCCCGCCAGCTTCGGCGTTGTTCCCGCGGCCGCGAGCGCACTGATCGTCAGCAACACCACGGTGGCGCCGCTCTACGCCCAGGCCCTGCGGAACGTGCTGGCCGACCGCTTTCGCACGGTCCACTTGCTTGAGCTGCCCGACGGCGAGGTCTACAAGAACCTCGAAACCCTCAACCTGATCTTCGACGCGCTCCTGGGGCACGGCAGCGATCGCAAGACGGTGCTGTTCGCGCTGGGTGGCGGCGTGGTGGGCGACATGACCGGCTTCGCGGCCGCCAGCTACATGCGCGGCGTGCCCTTCGTGCAGGTGCCGACCACGCTGCTGGCGCAGGTCGACTCGTCGGTGGGCGGCAAGACGGCCATCAACCATCCGCTGGGCAAGAACATGATCGGCGCGTTCTACCAGCCGCAGCTCGTGCTCTGCGACTTGGACACGCTGCAGACGTTGCCCCCGCGCGAGTTGAGCGCTGGCCTGGCCGAAGTCATCAAGTACGGCCCGATCTACGACATGGCCTTCTTCGACTGGATCGAGTCGAACATCGAGGCGTTGGTGGCACGCGATCCGGCTGCGCTGGCGCATGCCGTCAAGCGCAGCTGCGAGATCAAGGCGCTGGTGGTCGGCCAGGACGAGCGCGAGACCGGCCTGCGCGCCATCCTCAATTTCGGCCACACCTTCGGTCATGCCATCGAATCGGGCCTGGGCTACGGCGAGTGGCTGCACGGCGAGGCCGTCGGCTGCGGCATGGTGATGGCGGCGCAGCTGTCGCAACAGCTTGGTGGTGTCGATGCGGCCTTCGTCGAGCGGCTCACCCGCCTGATCGAGCGCGCCGGTCTGCCCATCGTTGGGCCGGCGCTGGGGGCTGAGCGCTACCTCGAGCTGATGCGCGTCGACAAGAAGTCGGAAGCCGGGGAGATCCGCTTCGTGGTGATCGACCGGCCGGGCTCCGCTGTCGTGCGCAGCGCGCCCGACGCCATGGTGCGCGACGTGCTCGCGCAGTGCTGCGCGGCATGAGCCTTGCGGTCTTCGCCTGCCACCCCGCGCGCTCGCGCGGACGGCGCCACGCGGAGCCGCCCGCGCCGACGCGCGACGCCTTCCAGCGCGACCGCGACCGCATCGTCCATTCCACTGCCTTTCGCCGGTTGGTCTACAAGACCCAGGTTTTCCTGAACCACGAAGGCGACCTGTTCCGTACGCGGCTCACGCATTCGCTCGAAGTCGCGCAACTGGGGCGTTCCATCGCGCGCGCGCTGCGGCTCAACGAGGACCTGGTCGAGGCGATCGCGCTGGCCCACGACCTCGGCCACACGCCTTTCGGCCACGCCGGCCAGGACGCGCTCAATGCCTGCATGGCCGCGCACGGCGGCTTCGAGCACAACCTGCAGAGCCTGCGCGTGGTCGATGCGCTGGAGCACCGCTATCCGCAATACGACGGCCTGAACCTCAGCTTCGAGACCCGCGAAGGCATCCTCAAGCACTGCTCGCGCGCCAACGCCGAGCGCATCGAGGCCGCCGAGCCGCAGGGCGTGGCCCGTCGTTTTCTCGACCGCACGCAGCCTGGGCTGGAGGCGCAGCTGTGCAACCTGGCCGACGCCATCGCCTACAACGCGCACGACATCGACGACGGCGTGCGTTCGGGCCTCATCAGCGTCGAGCAGCTGGCCGATGTGGAATTGTTCGAGCGCTACCGCCGCGAGGCGCTGGCCGAGCACCCGCAGCTGCCGGGCCAGGGGCGGCGCGTGCTCTATGAAACCATCCGCCGCATGCTCAGTGCGCAGGTCTACGACGTGATCGACACGACGCGCGCGGCCGTCGAGGCGCTGGGGCCCGTCGATGCCGATGCGGTGCGCCGGGCGCCGCCGCTGGTGGCTTTCAGCGGCGCCATGCAGGCGCAGTCGGAGACGCTCAAGCAGTTCCTGTTCCGCAATCTCTACCGCCATCCGCAGGTCACCCAGACCACAGAGCAGGCGAGCGAGGTCGTGCGCGAGCTGTTCGACGCCTACCTGGCGCGCGGCACCGAAATGCCCGCCTCGTATGCTGAACGCCACGACCGGCACCGCGCCGTGGCCGACTACATCGCCGGCATGACCGATCGCTTCGCCATGCGCGAGCACGAGCGGCTGACCGGCCGCCGGGGCATCGCATGACGGCGGCTGTGCGTTCGAGCGCGTCGGCCCGCGTGCCCGCCGCTGCCTTCGCCGTCGTGCTGGGTGGCGTCAGCGCCGCGCTGCACCTGGGCAAGCTGCCACCGGCCGTGCCGGCGCTGCAGGCTTCGCTCGGCATCGACCTGGTCGAAGCGGGCTTTCTGCTGTCGTTGGTCCAGGTGGCGAGCATGACGCTGGGTCTGCTGGCCGGGCTCGCGGCCGACTCCATCGGCCTGCGCCGCAGCATGCTGGTCGGGCTGGCGGTGCTGACGACGGCCAGCCTGCTGGGCGGCGCTGTCGGCGCCGGCCTGTTGGGCGGCTCGCATGCGGTGCTGTGGCTGTTCGTGCTGCGCGCGGCCGAAGGCATCGGCTTCCTGATGGCGGTGATGCCGGGACCCGGACTCATCCGCGCCCTGACACCACCGGGCGCCGACAAGGCCGCACTGGGCCTGTGGGGCGCCTACATGCCGCTCGGCGTGGCGCTGGCGTTGCTGATCGGGCCGGCCCTGATCGCCTGGGGTGGATGGGCCGACTGGTGGTGGACGCTGTCGCTGGTTTCGGCGGGTGCGGCGCTCTGGGTGTGGCTGGCCGTGCCGCGCGATCGGGCCCGCGTGGCCGGAGCGAGCCTTCAGCCCGCGTCGTCCGGCTGGACCTCGCGGCTGCGCGAGACGGTCGGGGCGCGTGCGCCGTGGCTGATCGCGCTGACCTTCGCCGTCTACTCGTCCCAGTGGATGGCTGTGATCGGTTTTCTGCCCGCCATCTACGCCGACGCGAAGGTGCCGGCCGCCTGGAGCGCGGTGCTGACCGCGCTGGCTGCGGCGATGAACATCGTCGGTAACCTCATGGGCGGCCGCTGGCTGCAGCGCGGCGTGGCACCCGAGCGCCTGCTGCAATGGGGCTTCCTGACCATGGCGCTGGGCGGTGTCGCCGCCTTCGCGCAGGTGGGGCAGGGCGCGGGCGCCGAGGCGCTGGGCCTGCCGCCCGCGCTGCGCTATGCGGCGATCTGCGCCTTTTCGCTCGGCGGCGGCATGGTGCCGGCGACGCTGTTCCTGCTGGGTGTGCGGCTGGCACCGGGCCCGAGCACCGTCTCGACCACCGTCGGCCTGATGCAGCAGGCGTCGTCGCTCGGCCAGTTCCTGGCCCCGCCCGCGGTGGCCTGGGTGGCGCACCGTGTGGGCGGCTGGCACTGGACCTGGACCGCCACGCTCGCGTGCTCGCTCGCCGGCATGGCGATCGCCACGCGTCTTGGGCGCATTCGCCAGGGGGCGGAGGCCACGGCATGACCGACCCGGCGATCCTCGAAGCCGCGCAGGCCGAAGCTGACATCCGGCGCTGGCTTGAGCGCGCCGTGATCGGCCTCAACCTGTGCCCCTTCGCCAAGGCGGTGCATGTGAAGGGGCAGATCCACTACGCCACCTACCTCGACACCCATGAAGGCCGCCTGATCGATGCGCTGCTGGCCGAAGCCCGCGCGCTCGTGGCGCTCGACGCCGAGGTGCGCGACACCACCTTGCTGATCGCCCCCCACGCTCTGACGGACTTTCTCGATTTCAACGATTTCACGGAGCGCGCCGAGCGCAAGCTTGCACGCGCGGGCTTCGAGGGCGTGCTGCAACTCGCCAGCTTCCATCCGCATTTCCAGTTCGCCGGAACCGAGGCCGACGACATCACCAACGCGACCAATCGCGCGCCGTACCCCACGCTGCACCTGCTGCGCGAAGACAGCATGGACCGCGCGGTCGAGGCCTTTCCGGAGGCCGAGGCGATCTTCGAGCGCAACATCGAGACGCTCGAAGCCCTGGGCCCGGCCGGCTGGACCGCGCTCGATGTCGGCCCGGGAAGCGCTACGTCCTGAACAACAGGAAGCCACAAGAACACCATGTCCCGTCCCGCGAAAGCTCACCCCACCCACAAGGCTGCGAAGGCCGAGGCCGAGTTGGCCGAAGTCCTGCGGCCGGGCCAGTCCGTCGAGCTGCTGAAAGAGCTGCACATCCTCACGCGCGAAGGCCGGCTCAACCAGGACTCGCGTCGCAAGCTCAAGCAGGTCTATCACCTGTTCCAGTTCATCGAACAGCTGTTGCGCGAGTTGCCGGGCGAGGGCGCCGAAGCCACCCTGGCTGACCACGGGGCGGGCAAGTCGTACCTGGGCTTCATCATCTACGACCTGTTCTTCCGCGCACGGCAGGGCGGCCATGTCTACGGCATCGAGACGCGCAGCGAGCTGGTCGAGCGCTCCCGCGCGCTGGCGCAGCAGCTGGGCTTCGGGCGCATGTCGTTCCTGAACCTCACTGTGGCCGAGTCGGCGCAGGCGAGCGAACTGCCGGCGCAGATCGACGTGGTCACCGCGTTGCACGCCTGCGACACCGCTACCGACGACGCCATCGCCTTTGGCCTGGCCAAGAAGGCGCGCTACATGGTGCTGGTGCCGTGCTGCCAGGCCGAGGTGGCGGCCTGCCTGCGCGAGACCAAGGCGCTGGCCCTGTCGCGCACGCCGCTGGCCGAACTCTGGCGCCATCCGCTGCACACCCGCGAAATCGGCAGCCAGCTCACCAACGTGTTGCGCTGCCTGTATCTGGAAGCCAATGGCTACAGCGTCACTGTCACCGAGCTCGTCGGCTGGGAGCACAGCATGAAGAACGAACTGATCCTGGCGCGCCACACCGGCCAGCGCAAGGCGAGCGCGGCGGCGCGGTTGCGCGAGCTGCTGGCGCAGTTCGGGCTTGATGCGCTGGGCGATACGCGCTTCCGTCTCGCCAACTGAGTGTCTGGACGGCGTCGTCCATCGTCACCATGGCCCGTCTTCCCCGTCTCACGCTGGCCGGCATGCCGCACCACGTGATCCAGCGCGGCAACAACCGCCAGCCGATCTTCGTCGACCGCGCCGACCACGAAAAACTGCTCGCCCTGCTGGCCACGAACGCCGTGCGCTTTGGCGTCGCGCTGCACGCCTATGTGCTGATGGACAACCACTTCCATCTGCTGGCCACGCCCGACAGCGCCACGGGCCTGCCGCAGTTCATGCAGTCGGTCGGGCGAAGCTACGTGCGCTATTTCAATGACCGCCACGGCCGCAGCGGCACCTTGTGGGAAGGGCGCTACAGGTCGACCCTGATCCAGACCGAGCGCTACCTGCTGACCTGCATGGCCTACATCGACCTGAACCCGGTGCGCGCTGGCATGGTCACCGAAGCGCGCGACTTCCCGTGGTCCAGCCATGGCCACTACGCCGGCCTGCGACAGGACCGGCTGCTGACCCCGCACCCGCTGTACTGGGAACTCGGCAACACGCCCTTCGCGCGGGAGGCGGCGTATGCCGAACTGGTGCGTGCGGGCGTGCGCACGGCCGATCAACAGGCCCTGACCGACGCCACCCTGCGCGGCTGGGCGGCCGGGGACGACGGCTTTCTGGACACCTTGCAGAAGTCCACCGAGCGTCGCGTGATCAAGGCCAAGGCCGGTCGGCCGCCGACACCCATCAAAGACGAAGGCTGAAAGCGGCCGAGAGCCGCTCTCATGCTGGGAGGCTTGCTCTTATTTTTAATATGTCCCCAATTAAATTCTGACAAGAAAACTCAAGATTTAATTCGAATCTGACCCCTATTAAAATGTTTGGCATTCTTTGTGCATCGCAATATGCTCCATTTCCCTGCGAAAACTGAAGGAGCGCGCCATGACGACGGCTGCCGAGATTCAACACCTCCAAGAACACGGTCTGTATTCCGGTGCCGATGAGCACGACGCCTGCGGCGTCGGCTTCGTCGCCCACATCAAGGGCGAGAAGAGCCACGCCATCGTGCTGCAGGGCCTGAAGATCCTCGAGAACCTCGACCACCGCGGCGCCGTCGGCGCCGACAAGCTGATGGGCGACGGCGCCGGCATCCTGATCCAGCTGCCCGACCTGCTGTATCGCGAAGAAATGGCCAAGCAGGGCGTCACGCTGCCCCCGCCAGGCGAATACGGCGTCGGCATGATCTTCCTGCCGAAGGAGCACGCCTCGCGCGAAGCCTGCGAGCAGGAAATGGAACGCGCCATCAAGGCCGAAGGCCAGGTGCTGCTGGGCTGGCGCGACGTGCCGGTGAACCGCGACATGCCCATGTCGCCCACCGTGCGCGAAAAGGAGCCGCTGCTGCGCCAGATCTTCATCGGCCGCGGCAACGACGTGATCGTGCAGGACGCGCTGGAGCGCAAGCTGTACGTGATCCGCAAGACCGCCAGCGCCAACATCCAGCGCCTGAAGCTCAAGCACAGCAAGGAATACTACGTTCCGAGCATGTCCAGCCGCACCGTGGTCTACAAGGGCCTGCTGCTGGCTGATCAAGTTGGCACCTACTACCTCGACCTGCAGGACAAGCGCTGCGTCTCGGCCCTGGGCCTGGTGCACCAGCGCTTCTCGACCAACACCTTTCCCGAGTGGCCGCTGGCCCACCCGTACCGTTATGTCGCCCACAACGGCGAAATCAACACGGTCAAGGGCAACTACAACTGGATGAAGGCACGTGAAGGCGTGATGTCGTCGCCCGTGCTGGGCCCGGACCTGCAGAAGCTCTACCCGATCAGCTTCGCCGGCCAGTCCGACACCGCCACCTTCGACAACTGCCTCGAGCTGCTGACGATGGCCGGCTACCCCATCAGCCAGGCCGTGATGATGATGATTCCCGAACCCTGGGAACAGCACGCCACCATGGACACGCGCCGCCGCGCGTTCTACGAGTACCACGCCGCCATGCTCGAGCCGTGGGACGGCCCGGCCTCCATCGTGTTCACCGACGGTCGCCAGATCGGCGCCACGCTCGACCGCAACGGCCTGCGTCCCTCGCGCTACTGCGTGACCGACGACGACCTCGTCATCATGGCCTCCGAATCGGGCGTGCTGCCCGTGCCCGAGCAGAAGATCGTGCGCAAGTGGCGCCTGCAGCCCGGCAAGATGTTCCTGATCGACCTGGAGCAGGGCCGCATGATCGACGACGAGGAGGTCAAGGCCACCCTCGCCAACAGCAAGCCCTACAAGCAGTGGATCGAGAACCTGCGCATCAAGCTCGACAGCGTCAAGGCCGAGCCGGCCGCGATCCCCGTGAGCCAGGTCGCGCTGCTCGACCGCCAGCAGGCCTTCGGCTACACGCAGGAAGACATCAAGTTCCTGATGAGCCCGATGGCGCAGGCCGGCGAGGAAGGCATCGGCTCCATGGGCAACGACAGCCCGCTGGCCGTGCTCTCCAGCAAGAACAAGCCGCTGTACAACTACTTCAAGCAGCTGTTCGCGCAGGTCACGAACCCGCCGATCGACCCGATCCGCGAAGCCATCGTGATGTCGCTCGTGTCCTTCATCGGCCCGAAGCCGAACCTGCTGGACATCAACCAGGTCAACCCGCCGATGCGGCTCGAAGTGAGCCAGCCGATCCTCGACTTCGCCGACATGGCGAAGCTGCGCGACATCGGCCGCTATACCCAGGGCAAGTTCAAGAGCTACGTGCTCGACATCACCTACCCGCTGGGCTGGGGTGACGAAGGCGTCGAAGCCAAGCTGGCCTCGCTGTGCGCCGAAGCGGTCGATGCCATCAAGGGCGGCCACAACATCCTGATCGTGAGCGACCGTGGCGTCGGCCCGACGCAGGTGGCGATTCCCGCCGTGCTCGCGCTGTCGGCCGTGCACCAGTACCTCGTGCGTGAAGGCCTGCGCACCACGGCCGGCCTCGTGGTCGAGACCGGTTCGGCGCGCGAAGTGCATCACTTCGGCGTGCTCGCCGGCTATGGCGCCGAAGCCGTGCATCCGTACCTGGCGATGGAAACGCTGGCGGCCATGCACGCCGACCTGCCGGGCGACCTGAGCGCCGACAAGGCGGTCTACAACTACGTCAAGGCCATCGGCAAGGGCCTGTCGAAGATCATGTCGAAGATGGGTGTCAGCACCTACATGAGCTATTGCGGCGCGCAGCTCTTCGAAGCCATCGGCCTGAACACCGAGACGGTCAACAAGTACTTCACCGGTACCGCCAGCCGCGTGGAAGGCATTGGCGTCTTCGAGATCGCCGAAGAAGCCATCCGCATGCACAAGGCCGCCTTCGGCGACGACCCGGTGCTCGCCAACATGCTCGACGCCGGCGGCGAATACGCCTGGCGCACGCGTGGCGAAGAGCACATGTGGACGCCCGACGCCATCGCCAAGCTGCAGCACAGCACGCGCGCCAACAACTGGAACACGTACAAGGAGTACGCCCAGCTCATCAACGACCAGAACCGTCGCCACCTCACGCTGCGCGGCCTGTTCGAGTTCAAGATCGATCCGGCCAAGGCCATTCCGGTCGACGAGGTCGAGGCGGCTGCAGAAATCGTCAAGCGCTTCGCCACCGGCGCGATGTCGCTGGGCTCGATCAGCACCGAGGCGCACGCCACGCTCGCCATTGCCATGAACCGCATCGGCGGCAAGAGCAACACGGGCGAAGGCGGTGAAGACCCCGCGCGCTACCGCAACGAACTCAAGGGCATCCCGATCAAGCAGGGCGATTCGCTCAAGAGCGTGATCGGCGCGGCCAATGTCGAGGTCGACCTGCCGCTGCAGGACGGCGACTCGCTGCGTTCGCGCATCAAGCAGGTGGCTTCGGGCCGCTTCGGCGTCACCGCCGAGTACCTGCACTCGGCCGACCAGATCCAGATCAAGATGGCGCAAGGCGCCAAGCCGGGCGAGGGCGGTCAGCTCCCGGGCGGAAAGGTCACCGAGTACATCGGCAAGCAGCGCTATGCCGTGCCGGGCGTGGGCCTCATCAGCCCGCCGCCGCACCACGACATCTACTCGATCGAGGATCTGGCTCAGCTGATCCACGACCTGAAGAACACCGCGCCGCACGCCAGCATCAGCGTGAAGCTGGTGAGCGAGATCGGCGTGGGCACCATCGCGGCCGGCGTGGCCAAGTGCAAGAGCGACCACGTCGTGATCGCCGGCCATGACGGCGGCACGGGCGCCTCGCCCTGGTCGTCGATCAAGCACGCGGGCAGCCCGTGGGAAATCGGCCTGGCCGAGACGCAGCAGACGCTGGTGCTCAACCGCCTGCGCAGCCGCATCCGCGTGCAGGCCGACGGCCAGATGAAGACCGGCCGCGACGTCGCCATCGGCGCGCTGCTGGGCGCCGACGAGTTCGGCTTCGCCACCGCGCCGCTGGTGGTCGAGGGCTGCATCATGATGCGCAAGTGCCACCTGAACACCTGCCCGGTGGGCGTGGCCACGCAAGACCCGATCCTGCGCAAGAAGTTCTCGGGCAAGCCCGAGCACGTCGTCAACTACTTCTTCTTCGTCGCGGAAGAAGTGCGCCAGATCATGGCCCAGCTGGGCATCCGCAAGTTCGACGACCTGATCGGCCGCGCCGACCTGCTCGACATGCGCAAGGGCATCGAGCACTGGAAGGCTTCGGGCCTGGACTTCAGCCGCCTGTTCGCACTGCCGACCGTGCCGGCCGACGTGCCGCGCTTCCATGTCGAGAACCAGGACCACGGCCTCGAGCGCGCACTCGACGTGAAGCTCATCGAGAAGTCGCGTCCCGCCATCGACAAGGGCGAGAAGGTGCAGTTCATCGAGGTGGCGCGCAACGTCAACCGCTCGGTGGGCGCGATGCTCTCGGGCGCGCTGACCAAGGTGCATCCGCAGGGTCTGCCCGACGATTCGATCCGCATCCAGCTCGAAGGCACGGGCGGCCAGTCGTTCGGCGCCTTCCTGGCACGCGGCATCACGCTGTACCTGATCGGCGACGCCAACGACTACACCGGCAAGGGCCTGTCGGGCGGCCGTGTGGTGGTTCGCCCCAGCCTCGATTTCCGTGGTGAAGCCGCACGCAACACCATCGTCGGCAACACCGCGCTGTACGGCGCGACCACCGGCGAGGCCTACCTGTGTGGCGTGGCCGGAGAACGCTTCGCGGTGCGCCTGTCGGGTGCCACGGCGGTCATCGAAGGCACGGGCGACCACGGTTGCGAATACATGACCGGCGGCACGGTCGCCGTGCTCGGCAAGACGGGCCGCAACTTCGCGGCCGGCATGAGCGGCGGCGTCGCCTTCGTCTACGACGAAGACGGCCAGTTCGCCTCGCGCTGCAACCTCTCGATGGTGTCGCTCGACAAGGTGCTCACCTCGGCCGAACAGACCGCCAGCGTGCATCGCAAGATCTGGCACGGCGGCGAGACCGACGAAGCACAGCTGAAGAAGCTGCTCGAAGAGCACCACCGCTGGACCGGCAGCAAGCGCGCGCGCGAGCTGCTCGACAACTGGGCCGAGTCGCGCACCAAGTTCGTCAAGGTGTTCCCGAACGAGTACAAGCGCGCCCTGGCCGAACTGCACGACCGTCAGGTCGAGCTGGCCAGCAGCGGCAACAACGCCCACGTGGGGCTCGAGCCGCACGCACTGGCCGCACCCGCTGCGCCTGCCACGGCCGCCGTCTGAGCGCGCCATAGATACGAAGAACAGAGGACAGCACGATGGGAAAAATCACCGGCTTCATGGAGCATGAGCGTGTCGAAGAGGGCTACAAGCCCGTCGAAGAACGCGTCAAGCACTACAAGGAATTCGTTGTCGGCCTGGACACCGCGCAAGCCAAGGTACAGGGCGCACGTTGCATGGACTGCGGCACACCGTTCTGCAACAGCGGCTGCCCGGTCAACAACATCATTCCGGACTTCAACGACCTCGTGTACCGCGACGACTGGCAGAACGCCTTCGCGGTGCTCGACTCGACCAACAACTTCCCCGAGTTCACCGGCCGCATCTGCCCCGCACCCTGCGAGGCGGCCTGCGTGCTCAACGTGAACGACGACGCGGTCGGCATCAAGTCGCTGGAGCACGCGATCATCGATCGCGCCTGGGACGAAGGCTGGGTGGCGCCGCGCGTCGCCAAGCACAAGACCGGCAAGAAGGTTGCCGTGGTGGGCGCGGGCCCGGCCGGCATGGCCGCCGCGCAGCAGCTCGCGCGCGCCGGTCACGACGTGACGCTGTTCGAGAAGAACGACCGCATCGGCGGCCTGCTGCGCTACGGCATTCCCGACTTCAAGATGGAGAAGTCGCACATCGATCGCCGCGTCGAGCAGATGAAGGCCGAAGGCGTGGTCTTCCGCACCGGCGTGATGGTCGGTGCCGCGAAGGATCCGCTGGGCAAGGGCTCCAAGGTCACCAACCTGGCCAAGGAAACCATCACGCCCGAGCAGCTGCAGAAGGACTTCGATGCGGTGCTGCTCACCGGCGGCGCCGAGCAATCGCGCGACCTGCCCGTGCCAGGCCGCGACCTCGACGGCATCCATTTCGCGATGGAGTTCCTGCCGCAACAGAACCGCGTCAACGCGGGCGACAAGGTCAAGGGCCAGCTGCGCGCCGACGGCAAGCACGTCATCGTGATCGGCGGCGGCGACACCGGCTCCGACTGCGTCGGCACCAGCAACCGCCACGGCGCCGTGAGCGTCACGCAGTTCGAACTGATGCCGCAGCCGCCGGAAGAAGAAAACCGTCCGCTGACCTGGCCTTACTGGCCGATCAAGCTGCGCACCAGCTCCAGCCACGAAGAAGGCTGCGAGCGCGAGTTTGCCATCTCGACCAAGGAATTCATCGGCGAAAAGGGCAAGGTCACCGGCCTGAAGACCGTTCGCGTCGAATGGAAGGACGGCAAGATGCAGGAAGTGGCCGGCAGCGAGCAGGTCCTCAAGGCCGACCTCGTGCTGCTGGCCATGGGCTTCATCAGCCCCGTGGCCACCGTGCTCGACGCCTTCGGTGTCGAGAAGGACGCCCGCGGCAATGCGCGCGCCACGGTCGACTTCATCGGCGGCTACGCCACGAATGTGCCCAAAGTGTTTGCAGCAGGCGATATTCGCCGCGGCCAGTCACTGGTTGTGTGGGCCATTCGCGAAGGACGTCAAGCGGCCCGCTCGGTAGATGAATTTTTGATGGGATTCAGCCACTTACCACGCTGATTTTTGTTTCAGTGAAGCGGCGCCGTTCACGGCCCCGTTATCATCCGCGGAAACCGCATGCCGGGATGCCTGAGAAGGCGCCCGGCTTTTTTATTGAGATGGACCCAGCCACACCACCGTCTTCCTCCTTCGTCGAGTTCCGCGATGTCACGTTCGGCTACGGCGCGCGCGCGATCCTCGACGGCGTGTCGTTCTCCGTGCCTCGCGGCAAGGTGACGGCGTTGATGGGGGCGTCGGGTGGCGGCAAGACCACCGTGCTGCGCCTGATCGGCGGCCAGCAGCGCGCGCAACGCGGCGAGGTGCTGTTCGACGGGCAGGACGTCGGTCGCTTCGATGTCGCGGCGCTGTACGCAGCGCGGCGCCGCATGGGCATGCTGTTCCAGTTCGGTGCACTGTTCACCGACATCAGCGTGTTCGACAACGTGGCCTTTCCGCTGCGCGAGCACACGCAGTTGTCGGAAGCGCTGGTGCGCGACATCGTGCTCATGAAGCTCGACGCCGTCGGCCTGCGCGGCGCGCGCGACCTGCTGCCCAGCGAGGTGTCGGGCGGCATGGCGCGGCGCGTGGCGCTGGCGCGCGCGATCGCGCTCGACCCCGACCTCGTCATGTACGACGAGCCTTTTGCGGGGCTCGACCCGATCTCGCTCGGCACGGCCGCGCGATTGATCCGGCAGCTCAACGATGCGCTCGGTCTCACTAGCATCATCGTGTCGCACGACCTTGAAGAAACCTTCCGCATCGCGGACCACGTGATCATCCTGGCCAACGGCGGCATCGCCGCACAGGGGCGGCCCGAGGAGGTGCGTGAGAGCGCCGATCCGCTGGTGCATCAGTTCGTCAACGCGTTGCCTGACGGGCCGGTTCGGTTTCACTACCCCGGTGTCAGCATCGAAGCCGATTTCGGCAATGGTGAAGGGGGGCGCTCATGAGCTGGTGGAAGCCCGCCGATGTCGGCTTTGCCGTGCGCAGCCAGCTGGCCGACATGGGCCATGCTGCCAAACTCTTCCTGCGCCTGCTCGGCCCGGGCGCGCAGATCATGCGCCGTTTCGGGCTGGTGCGTGACCAGATCCATTTCCTTGGCAACTACTCGCTCGCGATCATCGGCGTGTCGGGCCTGTTCGTGGGCTTCGTGCTGGGACTGCAGATGTACTACGCGCTGCAGCGCTACGGCTCGTCCGAAGCACTCGGCCTGCTGGTGGCGCTGAGCCTCGTGCGCGAACTGGGACCTGTGGTGGCGGCCTTGCTGTTCACCGGCCGGGCCGGCACTTCGTTGACGGCCGAGATCGGCCTCATGAAAGCCAACGAGCAGTTGAGTGCGATGGAGATGATGGCGGTCGATCCGGTGCAGCGCATCCTTGCGCCGCGCTTCTGGGCCGGCGTCATCACCATGCCGCTGCTGGCGGCCGTGTTCAGCGCGGTCGGCATCATGGGCGGCTACGTCGTGGGCGTGATGATGCTGGGTGTCGACCCCGGCGCGTTCTGGGGCCAGATGCAAGGCGGCGTCGATGTCTGGCGCGACGTCGGCAACGGCGTCATCAAGAGCATCGTGTTCGGTTTCACCGTGACCTTCGTCGCGCTGCTGCAGGGTTTCGAGGCCCAGCCGACGCCCGAAGGCGTGTCGCGCGCGACCACGCGGACCGTGGTGATGGCGTCGCTGGCGGTCTTGGGGCTGGACTTCCTGCTCACCGCCATGATGTTCAGTATCTAAAAGGGCCCCGGCCCCATCGTTCTAGAGAGTGCAAACCATGCAACGTTCCACCAACGACATCTGGGTCGGCCTGTTCGTGCTGATCGGCGGCGCCGCCTTGCTGTTCCTGGCGCTGCAGTCGGCCAACCTGCTGAGCCTGAACTTCCAGAAGACCTACACGGTGACCGCGCGTTTCGACAACATCGGCGGACTCAAGCCCCAGACAGCGGTCAAGAGCGCTGGCGTGGTGGTCGGTCGTGTGGAATCCATCGCGTTCAACGACAAGGCCTTTCAGGCCGACGTGACGCTGGCGCTGCAAAACCGTTACAGTTTTCCCAAGGACAGCTCGCTCAAGATCCTGACCAGTGGCCTGCTCGGTGAGCAGTACATCGGCATCGAGGCGGGCGCCGAGGAAAAGAACCTGCAAGCCGGCGACACCATCACCGCGACCCAATCGGCCGTGGTGCTGGAGAACCTGATCAGCCAGTTCCTGTACAGCAAGGCCGCCGACGGGAGTACGGCGCCGGGAACAGCCAATAAGAAATGACCACACGACTTCTTTCGTCGAATGCTATTAAAAGTGTAGCTAGCTCCGCCCGCTGGGCCACCGCAACTGCCTGTCTTGCGCTCGTTGCCGGATGTGCCACCGGACCCGGCGCGAGCCCGGCCGACCCCTTCGAGCCCTTCAACCGCGGCGTGACGCGCTTCAACGACACCGTCGACGAGGCGGTGCTGGAGCCCGTGGCCAGCACCTACCAGAAGGTGGTGCCCTCGCTGGTGCGCCAGGGCGTGACCAACTTCTTCAGCAACCTGGGCGACGTCTGGAGCCTGGCCAACAACGTGGCCCAGCTCAAGCTGCAGAACAGCGCCGAGACCTTCATGCGGCTGAACGTGAACACCTTCTTCGGGCTGGGCGGCCTGCTCGACGTCGCCTCCGAGGCGCGGCTGCCGCGCCACGAGGAAGACTTCGGCCAGACGCTGGGCTACTGGGGTGTGGGCGCCGGCCCGTACGTCGTGCTGCCGCTGCTCGGGCCGTCCACGCTGCGCGACACCATCGCCCGGCCGCTCGACATGTACGGCGACGCGCAGGGCCACATCCACGACATCGCCTGGCGCAACTCGCTGGCCGTCCTGCGCGTGGTCGACACGCGCTCGCGCTACCTGGGCGCGACCCGCCTGCTCGACGACGCGGCGCTCGACAAGTACTCGTTCACGCGCGACGCGTTCCTGCAGCGCCGCCGCAATCAGGTCTACGACGGCAATCCGCCGGACGACGACAACGCCGGCAAGTGATGGCGGCGCGGCGGACGGGAAGCCTGCTTGCATCCGGTTGCAGGCTTCACCTCCGCTTCAGGAACCCGGTCGGCCTGGCGCCTGTCGAAACCGTTCCTGTCTCAGCACGAGGCCGTTTGCCGCCCTGTGCCGGGAAGACAATTCAACCTGAGGGACTCACCATGAACAACAAGATCTTGCTGCAACGACGCGACATGGGCCGCCTGGCATTGGCTGGCGCACTGCTTTTCGGGGCCGCCACCGCCTTCGTGCACCAGCCTGCCCATGCGGCCGACGAGGCTCCCGACGCGCTCGTCAAGCGCCTGTCGACCGACGTGCTGGAGACCATCAAGGCCGACGCGTCGATCAAGGCCGGTGACATCAACAAGATCATGCTGCTGGTCGACAGCAAGATCATGCCCAACGTCAACTTCCAGCGCATGACCGCCTCGGCTGTCGGTCCGGCCTGGCGCCAGGCCACGCCCGAGCAGCAAAAGCGCCTGCAGGACGAGTTCAAGACCCTGCTGGTGCGCACCTACGCCGGCGCGCTCGACCAGGTGAGCGACCAGACCGTCACCATCCGCCCGTTCCGTGGTGCGCCCACCGACACCGACGTGCTCGTGCGCACCGAGGTCAAGGGCCGCGGCGATCCGGTGCAGCTCGACTACCGTCTCGAGAAGACGCCGGGCCAGGGCGCCGGCTGGAAGGTCTACAACCTGAATGTGCTGGGCGTCTGGCTGGTCGACACCTACCGCACCCAGTTCGCGCAGGAAATCAACAAGAGCGGCATCGATGGCCTGATTGGCGTGCTGGCCGCGCGCAACAAGAGCAACGGCAAGGGCTGACGGGGCGCACGCCATGCTGGTCCTTCCCTCCAGGCTCACCCACGACGAGGCTCCCGCCTGCATGCGCATGCTGCAGCAGGGGCTCAAGGGCCAGACCGACTCGACCTCCACCGTGGTCGACGCCACGGCGCTGGCCCAGTTCGACTCCTCCGCGCTGGCGGTACTGCTCGAATGCCGGCGCGAATCGAGCGCGCTGGGCCGGGGGTTCTCGGTCAAGGGCCTGTCGCCGCGTCTGCGTGAGTTGGCCGCGCTGTACGGCATTGCAGGCCTTTTGCCCGCCGCGCCCTGAAAAAGTAACAGCCCCGTAAAATCGCGGGCTCCCATGCCCGCGATCTCATTCCAGTCGGTCTCCAAGACCTACCCTCCCTCCCGTCAGCAACGCGCCCAAGGCAAGCAGGGGCTGCGCGCGGTCGACGAGGTTTCCTTCCAGATCGAGCCGGGCGAGTTCTTCGGCCTGCTCGGCCCCAACGGCGCGGGCAAGACCACCCTGATCAGCATGCTCGCGGGCCTGTCGCGGCCCACGGCGGGTGCGATCAGCGTGCACGGCTTCGACGTGCAGCGGGACTACGCCGAAGCCCGGCGCCAGCTCGGCATCGTGCCGCAGGAGCTGGTGTTCGACCCCTTCTTCAACGTGCGCGAGTCGCTGCGCATCCAGTCGGGCTACTTCGGCATCAAGAACAACGAAGCCTGGATCGACGAGTTGCTGCAGAGCCTGGGTCTGGCCGACAAGGCCACGGCCAACATGCGCCAGCTCTCGGGCGGCATGAAGCGCCGCGTGCTGGTGGCGCAGGCGCTGGTCCACAAGCCACCGGTGATCGTGCTCGACGAGCCCACCGCCGGTGTCGACGTCGAGCTGCGGCAGACGCTCTGGCAGTTCGTCGCGAAGCTCAACAAGCAGGGCAGCACCGTGCTGTTGACCACCCATTACCTCGAAGAGGCCGAGGCGCTGTGCAGCCGCATCGCGATGCTCAAGCTCGGCAAGGTGATCGCGCTCGACCGCACCAGCGAGCTGCTGAAGTCGGCCGCGAGCAACGTGCTGCGCTTCAAGACCGACGCCATGCTGCCCTGGGCGATCGCCCAGCACGCGCGCATCACCGGGCGCATCGTGCAGCTGCCGGCGCAGAACGCGCATGAAGTCGAACAATTGCTGGCCGCGATCCGCGAAGCCGGCGTCGCGGTGGAAGATGTGGAAATGCGCAAGGCCGACCTGGAAGACGTGTTCATCGACCTGATGGCAGGCGAGCAGACGCCGCTGGAGGTGTCGCGATGATGGCCGTCACGGGTTGGCGCGCGCTGCTCTACAAAGAGACCCTGCGCTTCTGGAAGGTCGGCTTCCAGACCGTCGGCGCGCCGGTGCTCACCGCGCTGCTGTACCTCATGGTGTTCGGCCATGTGCTCGAAGGCCGCGTCACGGTCTATGGCACCGTCGGCTACACCGCTTTCCTGATTCCCGGCCTCGTGATGATGAGCGTGTTGCAGAACGCGTTCGCGAACAGCTCGTCCTCGATCATCCAGAGCAAGATCATGGGCAACCTCGTGTTCGTGCTGCTCACGCCGCTGTCGCACTGGGGCTGGTTCTTCGCCTACGTGGGCTCCTCGGTGATCCGCGGGTTGGCCGTGGGCCTGGGCGTGTTCGCGGTGACGGTCTTCTTCGCGGTGCCGAGCTTCGTGGCGCCGGTCTGGATCGTGGTGTTCGCGCTGTTGGGCGCCGCCATGCTCGGCACGCTGGGGCTGATCGCCGGGCTCTGGGCCGAGAAGTTCGACCAGATGGCCGTGTTCCAAAATTTCCTGATCATGCCCATGACCTTCCTGTCGGGCGTGTTCTATTCGATCGGCTCGCTGCCGCCGTTCTGGCAATCGGTGAGCCACCTGAACCCCTTCTTCTACATGATCGACGGTTTCCGTTATGGCTTCTTCGGGGTGAGCGATGCCTCTCCCTGGCTGAGCTTCGGGATCGTCGGCACCGCCTGGCTGGTGGTGAGCGCCATCGCTGTCCACCTGCTTCGCATCGGCTACAAAATCCGCGGCTGAAGTCATGACTCTCCCCCAGTCTTCGCGCACTTCGTGTCGCTACGCCAACCCCCTTCCGGGGGCAACACCTGCGGCCCGGCAAAGCCGGTTCCGCGGTGTTTCCCGATGAATACCTATTCCAATGACCGCTGACGAACTCCAAGCCATCATCGCTGCCCATCTCCCGTGCGAGCACATCACGCTCGAGGGCGACGGCCGACATTGGTACGCGACCATCGTCTCGGCCGAATTCGAGGGCAAGCGCGCCATCCAGCGCCACCAGCGGGTCTACGCCACCCTCGGTGCGAAAATGCATACCGACGAGGTGCATGCGCTCTCGATGAAGACCTACACGCCGGCCGAATGGGCGGCAGTGGACAAATGACTTTCCGGCCCTGGCGGGCCTCCTGATTTCGCTGGATCCTTCATGGACAAACTTCTGATTCGCGGCGGGCGAGAGCTCCGCGGCGAAGTGCTCATTTCCGGCGCCAAGAACGCTGCGCTGCCCGAGCTGTGCGCGGCGCTGCTGACCGACCAGCCCGTGGTGCTGCACAACGTGCCGCGCCTGCAGGACGTGTCGACCATGCTCAAGCTGGTGCGCAACATGGGCGTGACGGCCGAGCGTGACGACAACGGCACCGTGCGCCTGAACGCCGGCGCGCTCGGCAACCCCGAGGCCCCCTATGAACTCGTGAAGACCATGCGCGCCTCGGTGCTGGCCCTGGGCCCGCTGCTGGCGCGCTTCGGCCACGCCAAGGTCTCGCTGCCGGGCGGCTGCGCCATTGGTTCGCGACCGGTCGACCAGCACATCAAGGGCCTGCAGGCCATGGGCGCAGAGATCGTGGTCGATCACGGCTACATGGTCGCGCGCCTGCCCGAAGGCCGCACGCGGCTGAAGGGCGCGCGCATCCTGACCGACATGGTCACGGTCACCGGCACCGAGAACTTCCTGATGGCGGCCGCGCTGGCCGAGGGCGAGACGCTGCTGGAGAACGCCGCGCAGGAGCCCGAGATCGTCGACCTGGCCGAAATGCTGATCCGCATGGGCGCGAAGATCGAAGGCCACGGCACCAGCCACATCCGCATCCAGGGCGTCGAGAAGCTGAACGGCTGCGAGCACGCCGTGGTGGCCGACCGCATCGAGGCGGGCACTTTCCTGTGTGCCGTGGCAGCCACGGGCGGCGAGGCCTTCCTGCGCCATGCGCGCGGCGACCACCTCGACGCCGTGATCGACAAGCTGCGCGAAGCCGGCTGCACGGTCGTGACGGAGCCGGACGGCATCCGCATCGGCTCGCAAGGCCCGGCCTACGACCACCTGAAGGCGCAGAGCTTCAGCACCACCGAGTACCCCGGCTTCCCGACCGACATGCAGGCCCAGTTCATGGCCCTGAACGTGATCGCGCGTGGCGCCTCGATGGTCACCGAGACCATCTTCGAGAACCGCTTCATGCACGTGAACGAGATGGTGCGCCTGGGCGCGCGCATCCACGTCGAAGGCAAGGTGGCGATGGTCGAGGGCGTGCAGCAGCTCTCGGGCGCCACCGTGATGGCCACTGACCTGCGCGCCTCCGCCAGCCTCGTCATCGCCGGCCTCGTGGCCGAGGGCGAGACGCTGGTCGATCGCATCTATCACCTCGATCGGGGCTATGACCGCATGGAAGCCAAACTCCGCGCCCTGGGCGCCGACATTGAACGCGTGACCGGAGCCGCCGCATGATCACCCTGGCTCTTTCCAAAGGCCGCATCTTCGAAGAGACGATGCCCCTGCTGGCCGCCGCCGGCATCGAGGTCACCGAAGACCCCGAGAAGTCGCGCAAGCTCATCCTGGAAACCACCCGCCCCGACGTGCGCGTGGTGCTGGTGCGCGCCTCCGACGTGCCCACCTACGTGCAGTACGGCGGCGCCGACCTCGGCGTGACCGGCCTCGACGTGCTGCTCGAGCACGGCAACCAGGGCCTGTACCAGCCGCTGGACCTGCGCATCGCGGCCTGCCGCCTCAGCGTGGCCGTGCGCGCCGACTACGACTACGCCTCGGCCGTGAAGCAGGGCTCGCGCCTGCGCGTGGCCACCAAGTACGTGGGCCTGGCGCGCGACTTCTTTGCCACCAAGGGCGTGCACGTCGACCTGATCAAGCTCTACGGCAGCATGGAGCTGGCGCCGCTCACGGGCCTGGCCGATGCCATCGTCGACCTGGTCTCGACCGGCAACACGCTCAAGGCCAACCATCTCGTCGAGGTGGAACGCATCATGGACATCAGCGCCCGGCTGGTCGTCAACCAGGCCGCGCTCAAGCTCAAGCGCGAACCCATCCGCCGCATCATCGACGCCTTCGCGTCAGCCATTCCCTCCGCCTGAACCTCAAGCACATGACTCTGCAAGCAGCCCCCGCCCGACTGTCCACGAACTCAGCCAGCTTCGACGCTGAATTCAAGGCGCGGCTGCATTGGTCCGCGGACGACGACGCGGCCATCGAGAAGGTGGTGGCCGACATCCTGGCCGACGTGCAAACGCGCGGCGACGAGGCGGTGCTCGAGTACACGAACCGCTTCGACAAGCTCGGCGCGAAGACGCTGCCGGAGCTGGAGCTGACGCAGGCCGAACTGAAGGCCGCCTTCGAATCGCTGCCCGCCGCGCAGCGCGATGCGCTCGAAGCCGCCGCGCGCCGTGTACGCAGCTACCACGAGGCGCAGAAGAAGGCCTCCGGCGAAAGCTGGAGCTACCGCGACGCCGATGGCACGCTGCTCGGCCAGAAGGTCACGCCGCTCGACCGCGTGGGCATCTACGTGCCGGGCGGCAAGGCCGCCTACCCGTCGAGCGTGTTGATGAACGCCATTCCCGCGCACGTCGCGGGTGTGGGCGAGATCATCATGGTCGTGCCGACCCCCAAGGGCGAGAAGAACCAGCTCGTGCTTGCCGCCGCCTACGTGGCCGGCGTGACGCGCGGCTTCACCATCGGCGGCGCGCAGGCCGTGGCCGCGCTGGCCTATGGCACCGCCACCGTGCCCGCTGTCGACAAGATCACCGGCCCCGGCAACGCCTACGTGGCCGCCGCCAAGCGCCGCGTGTTCGGTACCGTGGGCATCGACATGATCGCGGGCCCGAGCGAGATCCTGGTGCTGGCCGACGGCTCCACGCCGCCCGACTGGGTGGCCATGGACCTGTTCAGCCAGGCCGAACACGATGAGCTGGCGCAGAGCATTCTGCTGTGCCCCGACGCCGCCTACATCGACCGTGTACAGGCCGAGATCGACCGCCTGCTGCCGACCATGCCGCGCGCCGAGATCATCGCCGCCTCGCTCAACGGCCGTGGCGCGCTGATCCACACGCAAAGCATGGAAGAGGCCTGCGAGATCAGCAACCGCATCGCGCCCGAACACCTGGAAGTGAGCAGCAGCGAGCCGCACCGCTGGGAGCCGCTGCTGCGCCACGCCGGCGCGATCTTCCTGGGCAACTTCACGAGCGAGAGCCTGGGCGACTACTGCGCTGGCCCGAACCACGTGCTGCCGACCAGCGGCACGGCGCGCTTCTCGAGCCCGCTGGGCGTCTACGACTTCCAGAAGCGCTCCAGCCTCATCGAAGTGAGCGAGGCCGGCGCGCAGGTGCTGGGCCCGATCGCCGTCACGCTGGCCGAAGGCGAGGGCCTGCAGGCCCACGCAGAAGCTGCGCGGATGCGCCTGCGTAAGATCTGAGGCTCCAACAACCCCGCTTCAGGGAGGAGCACGCCAGATGATTCAACATCTCTATCGTTCGCGATTTTTCCGCTTTGCCACCGGCCTCATTGCCGGTGCCGCCTTGCTGGCCGCCTGCAACCAGATGCCGCAGACGCGCACCGAGACGGCTGCGATGTCCGCCACCTCCAGTGCTGCAAAGCCCGCACCCGCGCCGGCCCAGCTCGGCACGCAATGGGGCGAGGGCATCGAGTCGAAGACCCGCACGGTCCATGCCAAGCGCCTGTCCGACCAGCCCGACGACGTGGCCTCGCTCGGCTACAACGACGCGGCCAGCGTGCGCCGCGATGCGGGCAGCAACCCCGAGCGCCGGCTCAACCTGCAACTGGCCCAGGGCGACGTCGAATGGTCGGTGCTCGACGAGAACGGCCGTCCGTTGCCGCTGCAGCGCGCACGCCGCAGCCACAGCGATGACATGTTCCGCCTCGCCGGCGTCGAGGGTGCGCGCTACACGCTGCGCTTTCGCAACCTCAGCGACCGCAGCTACGAGGTGATCGCCACCGTCGACGGCCTGGATGTGCTCAATGGCAAGCCCGGCAGCCTGCGCAACGGTGGCTACGTGCTGCGCCCGCAGCAGACGCTCAACATCGAGGGTTTCCGCAAGAGCCAGAGCGAAGTGGCTGCCTTCCGTTTCGCCGTGCCGGGCCGTGCCTACGCCGCGAACACCGAAGCCGGCGACGTGCGCAACATCGGCGTGATCGGCGCCGCGCTGTTCGAGCTCGAAGAGCCGAACGCACCGCGCCGCACCCGCCGCGATGCCTCGCCGTCGCAGCCCAGCGCTTTCCCCGCCGACGGCACGTACGCCCCGCCGCCGCGCTACCGCAAGTAAACCCGTGAGGCCATGAAACGCGCCGCCGTCCTGCTGTTGCCGCGCCTGCCGGCGCTGCTGCTCGCACTGGCGGCCGGTGCGATCGGCGTCGGCGCGCAGGCCATGAGCATCCGCGAGCTGCGCACGCTCGAAGCCGGCGAGAAGGACGGCAAGGCCTACGCCAGCTACTACCTCGTCGGCGTGCTCGAAGGCTTGCGCGAGGGTGTCGAATCGTCGCAGCGCAACGGCCGAAATGGCCAGGTGCCGCCGTTCTGCATCGAGGGCCGCCGCCTCGAACCCTCGATGGCCCGATCGCTCTACCAGACCGAGCTGACCCGCAACGCCGACAGCTACGAAGCCGACATGCCCGTGCAACTGGTCATGGCCGGCGCCCTGAAAAACAGTTACCGCTGCACCCGATGACCGCCCCTGAATCCGTCCGCCCCCCGATCGACCGCATCCGCACCGACGTGCGCGCCATGCATGCCTATGCGGTGCAGGACGCGCGCGGCTTCCTCAAGCTCGACGCGATGGAGAACCCCTACGGCCTGCCGCCCGCGCTGCAGGCCGAATTAGGCGCGCGCCTGGGCGCGCTGGCGCTCAACCGCTACCCCGGCGACCGTGGCGCCGACCTGCAGCGCGCGCTGGCCGCCCACGCGGGCCTGCCGGAAGGCTTCGGACTGATGCTGGGCAACGGCTCGGACGAGCTCATCTCGCTGCTCGGCATCGCCTGTGACCAGCCCGGCGCCACGGTGCTCGCGCCCGTGCCCGGCTTCGTCATGTACGCCATGAGCGCGCAGCTGCAGGGCCTGCGCTTCGTCGGCGTGCCGCTCACGGCCGATTTCGAGCTCGACGAGGCCGCCATGCTGGCTGCCATCGCGCGCGAGAAGCCGGCCATCGTCTACCTCGCCTATCCGAACAACCCCACTGCCAACCTCTGGGACGACGCCGTCATCGAGAAGATCGTGCAGGCCCAGGGCGCGCAGGGCGGCCTGGTGGTGATCGACGAGGCCTACCAGCCCTTCGCCGCCCGCAGCTATATCGACCGGCTTGCCGGCCACCGCCACGTGCTGCTGATGCGCACCCTGAGCAAGTTCGGCCTGGCCGGCATCCGCCTGGGCTACCTGATGGGCCCCGCCGCGCTGGTTGCCGAGATCGACAAGGTGCGCCCGCCCTACAACATCAGCGTGCTGAACTGCGAAGCCGCGCTGTTCGCGCTGGAGCACGCCGAGGTGTTCGAGGCGCAGGCGCGCCAGATCCGCGAAGGGCGCGACCAGCTGATGGCCGCGCTGGCCCGGCTGCCGGGCGTGAAGACCTGGCCCAGCGACGCCAACATGATCCTGCTGCGCGTGCCCGATGCCACTCGCACCTTCGAGGGCATGAAGGCCCGCGGGGTGCTGGTGAAGAACGTTTCTAAAATGCATGAACTGCTCGCCAACTGCCTGCGCCTCACCGTCGGAACGGCCGACGAGAACGCGCAGATGCTGGCGGCGCTCGAAGCCTCACTATGACCACCCCCACGACCCCGGGCAGCACCGATCGCATCGCGACGGTCTCCCGCAACACCGCCGAGACGAAGATCACGGTCAGCGTCAACCTCGACGGCACCGGCAAGGCCAAGCTCTCCACGGGCATCGGCTTCTTCGACCACATGCTCGACCAGATCGCCCGCCACGGGCTGATCGACCTGGACATCCACTGCGAGGGCGACCTGCACATCGACGGCCACCACACGGTGGAAGACGTCGGCATCACGCTGGGCCAGGCCGTGGCCAAGGCCATCGGCGACAAGAAGGGCATCCGCCGCTACGGCCATGCCTATGTGCCGCTGGACGAGGCGCTCAGCCGCGTCGTCATCGACTTCTCGGGCCGACCGGGCCTGGAGATGCACGTGCCCTTCACCAGCGGCATGATCGGCACCTTCGACAGCCAGCTCACCTACGAGTTCTTCCAGGGCTTCGTGAACCACGCTTTCGTCACGCTGCACATCGACAACCTGAAGGGCGTGAACGCGCACCACCAGTGCGAGACCGTGTTCAAGGCCTTCGCCCGCGCCATGCGCGGCGCGCTGGAGCTCGACCCGCGCTCCGTCGGCGTCATTCCGTCAACCAAGGGTTCGCTCTGAAAATCTCCAGCGAACAGCCATGAAATCTGCAGCAGCAAATTCCGTCGCGGTCGTCGACTACGGCATGGGCAACCTGCACTCCGTGTCGCAGGCCGTGCGCCATGCGGCCGACCAGGTGGGCGTGGAGGTGTTTGTCACCTCCGACCCCGAGGTGGTGCGCAAGGCCACCCGCGTGGTGCTGCCGGGGCAGGGTGCGATGCCCGACTGCATGCGCGAGCTGCGCGACTCCGGCCTGCAGGAGTCGGTGCTCGAGGCCGCGGCGAACAAACCGCTCTTCGGCGTGTGCGTGGGCATGCAGATGCTCCTGTCGCGCAGCGACGAAGGCCCGACCGACGGCCTGGGGCTCATTCCCGGCGAGGTCATCAAGTTCGACCTGGCCGGTCGCCTGCAGCCTGACGGCAGCCGCTTCAAGGTGCCACAGATGGGCTGGAACCAGGTGCGCCAGGCCCAGCCGCACGCGGTGTGGGCGGGCATTCCCGACCAGAGCTACTTCTATTTCGTGCACAGCTTCTACGCGCGCCCGGCGGATGCCCGGCACAGCGTGGGCGAGGCAGATTACGGGGCATGCTTTACCGCGGCCATCGCACGCGATAACATTTTTGCCACCCAGTTCCACCCGGAGAAGAGTGCGGACCACGGGCTGCAGCTGTATCGCAACTTCCTCCACTGGAACCCCTGAACCCATTTTCCCGACCGGGCCGAACCTTCCGAAGCCCGGCTTTCGCACACTCGCGTCACTTCCATGCTCCTCATTCCCGCCATTGATCTCAAAGACGGCCACTGCGTTCGCCTCAAGCAGGGCGACATGGACCAGTCCACCATCTTCAGCGAAGACCCCGCTGCCATGGCCCGCAAGTGGGTCGAGGCCGGCGCGCGCCGGCTGCACCTGGTCGATCTGAATGGTGCCTTCGCCGGCAAGCCGCAGAACCACGCGGCCATCAAGGCGATCCTGAAGGAAGTCGGCGAGGACATCCCCGTGCAGCTGGGCGGCGGCATCCGCGACCTGGACACCATCGAGCGCTACATCGACGACGGCCTGCGCTACGTGATCATCGGCACCGCCGCGGTGAAGAACCCCGGCTTCCTGAAGGACGCCTGCAGCGCCTTCGGCGGCCACATCATCGTGGGCCTGGACGCCAAGGACGGCAAGGTCGCCACCGACGGCTGGAGCAAGCTCACGGGCCACGAGGTGGCCGACCTGGGCAAGAAGTTCGAGGACTACGGCGTCGAGTCGATCATCTACACCGACATCGGCCGCGACGGCATGCTCTCGGGCATCAACATCGACGCCACCGTGAAGCTCGCGCAGGCGCTGACCATTCCGGTGATCGCCTCGGGCGGCCTGTCGAACATGCTCGACATCGAGCAGCTGTGCGCCGTCGAATCCGAAGGCGTCGAGGGCGTGATCTGCGGTCGCGCCATCTATTCGGGCGACCTCGACTTCTCGGCCGCCCAGGCGCGTGCCGACGAACTGGCCGGTGACTGAGAAGGCGTGAACGAACCCGCCATGTCCGCTCATCCCGTCCAGACACGCCCCCTCTGCGTTGCAAATGCTCGCCGTAGCGTCTGCTACGGCTGCGCTTTGCGCCTTGAGGGGCCGCGCCTGGGCGGGCTGCTCGGCCACGCCGGATTCATTCACACCTTCTGAGCCGGCTCGCCACGCGCGTGCTCTCCGCGCTGGCCATCGCCAACTACCGCTCGCTGCGCCAGCTGACGGTGCCGCTCGGCCGGCTCACGGTCGTGACCGGGCCCAACGGCAGCGGCAAGTCGAGCGTGTACCGCGCGATGCGGCTCCTGGCCGACATCGCCAACGGTGGCGTGATCCGCTCGCTGGTGCGCGAAGGCGGGCTGTCCTCCACGCTGTGGGCCGGGCCCGAGCGTTTCTCGGCGGCCATGCTGCGCGGCGAGCAGCCGGTGCAGGGCACCACCCGCAGCGAGCCGGTCGCGCTGAAGCTGGGCTTTGCCGGCGTCGAAGCCGACGATTTCGGCTACGCCATCGACATCGGCCTGCCGCCGCCGATCCCGTCCTCGGCTTTCTCGCGCGACCCGCAGATCAAGCACGAGGCGATCTGGAGCGGCCCGCTCTTGCGCCCCTCCACGCACCTGGTCGACCGCAAGGGCGCGGCGCTGCGCCTGCGCGACGGCAAGGGCTGGCAGGCCATCGGCCGGCCGATTGCGGCCTTCGCCAGCATGATGACCGAGCACGCCGACCCGCGCGACGCGCCCGAGATGCTCACGCTGCGCGAGCAGATGCGCTCCTGGCGCTTCTACGACCACTTTCGCTCGGATGCCGAGGCGCCCGCGCGCCAGCCGCAACTGGGCACCTACACGCCCGTGCTCGCCAACGACGGGGCCGACCTGGCCGCGGCGCTGCAGACCATCCGTGAGATCGGCGACAGCGAGGCGCTCGACAGCGCCGTGGACGACGCCTTTCCGGGCGCCCGCGTCGAGGTGCACGCGAACGGCGACCGCTTCGAGACGCTGATGCACCAGCACGGCCTGCTGCGGCCCCTGACGGCCGCCGAACTCTCGGATGGCACCCTGCGCTACCTGCTGTGGATCGCGGCGCTGCTGACGCCCCGTCCGCCCGCGCTGCTGGTGCTCAACGAACCGGAAACCAGCCTGCACCCCGACCTGCTGCCCGCGCTCGGCCGCCTCATCGCGCAGGCCGCGCGGCAGTCGCAGGTGATCGTGGTGTCGCACGCGGCCCGGCTGATCGCCGCCCTCGACGACAGCGAAGGCCTGCAACAGGTGGTGCTGGAGAAGCGCTTCGGCGAGACCCGCATCGCGAACCTCGACATGAGCGAGATTCCGCGCTGGGAGTGGCCGACGCGCTAGGGAAAGGGCGAACCGGCCTACTCGGCCTTCACCGCCATCGTCTGGATGATCGTTTCCAGCTGCGCGCTCATCGGCAGGTTCAGGCTTTCCCCCGAGGGCAGCTTGCGCATGAACCAGCGCTTGTACTGCCGATGGATCTCGCCGTCTTCCGCCAGCACCTGGAAGGTGTCGATCACCACCTTGTTCAGCTGCGGATCGTCCTTGCGGAACATCACCGCATACGGGTCGTAGGAGAGGAAGTCGCCGACCACCTGGTACTGGGCCTTGGCGGCGTCGCGCGCGATGAGGCCGTAGAGCAGCACGTCGTCGGTGGCGAAGGCGTCGGCCTGGCCTTCCTTCACGAGCGCGAACGATTCGGCATGGTCGCGTGCCACCTTCAGGTCGATGTCGAGCTTGAACTTCTGGGACAGGTCGCGCAGCGTCTTTTCGTTGGTGGTGCCGGCCGTCACGGCCACCTTCTTGCCGGCGAGGTCGCGGAACGACTGGATCGGCGAACCCTTCTTCACCAGCACCTTGGTGCCCGAGACGAACATCGTCGGCGAGAAGGCCACGCGCTTCTGGCGCTCCAGGTTGCTGGTGGTGGAGCCGCACTCGAGGTCGACCTGGCCGCCGATGACCGCGTCGAAGCGTGAATCGGAGGTGACGGGCACCCACTTGATCGTGAGGCTCCTGTTGACCGTGTCCTCGATGGCCGTGACGAGCGCGCGGCACAGCTCGATGGAATAGCCGATCGGCTCCTTGCGCGCATTGAGGTACGAGAACGGCACGGACGATTCGCGGTAGCCGATGGCGATGGTGCCGCTCGCGCGCACCTTGGCCAGCGTGCCGCTGAGCACGGTAGGCGCCTGTTCCTGGGCCGGCGCGGGGGCCGCTCCCAGGAGCAGGCACAGTCCGGCGGCCAGGCTGGCGAAGAGGCTGTGGCCGGGGCGCTTCATGGTCGGGCTCACGTGTGCGCCGGGTGGGCGAGGGTGGCGGCCGCTTCCTCGTCGAGCACCTTGGCATTGGCCTCGGCGTCGCTCTCGGACAGCAGTTCGCCCTCCCACTTCGCGACCACGGCCGTGGCGATGGAATTGCCCACCGCGTTGGTGGCCGAGCGGCCCATGTCCAGGAAGGTGTCGACGCCCAGGATCAGCAGCAGGCCGGCCTCGGGGATGTCGAAGTGGTTCAGCGTGGCGGCGATCACCACCAGCGAGGCGCGCGGCACGCCGGCCATGCCTTTGGAGGTGAGCATCAGGATCAGCAGCATGGTGATCTGCGTGCTGACCGGCATGTGGATGTCGTAGGCCTGCGCGATGAAGAGCACGGCGAAGGTGCAGTACATCATCGAACCGTCGAGGTTGAACGAGTAGCCCATCGGCATCACGAAGCTGGAGATCTTGCGCTTCACGCCGAAACGGTCGAGCGCCTGCAGGATCTTCGGGTAGGCGGCTTCCGAGCTGGCGGTGGCGAACGACAGCAGGAAGGCTTCCTTGATGAGCACCAGCAGCTTGAACACGCGCGGCCCGAGGAACAGCAGGCCCGCCATGATCAGCACGCCCCACAGCACGAACAGGCCCAGGTAGAAGTCGCGCATGAACACGGCGAACTTGATCAGGATGCCCAGCCCGTTCACGGCCACGGTGGCGGCCATGGCGGCCAGCACGGCCAGCGGCGCGAGCTTCATGACATAGCCGGTGATCTTGAGCATGGCGTGCGACAGCTCTTCGATGGCCGCCACCAGCGTCTTGGCCTTGTCTCCGAGCGAGGCCAGCGCCACGCCGAAGAACATCGAGAACACGACGATCTGCAGGATCTCGTTGTTGGCCATCGCCTCCACGAAGGACTTGGGCACCGTGTGGCTCACGAAGTCCTTGAAGGTGAACTTGTTGGTCGCCAGGTTGGCCGAGGCGCCGATGTCGGGCAGCGGCAGGCCCAGGTTCTCGCCGGGCTTGAGCAGGTTGGCCATGACCAGACCGATCACCAGCGAGATCAGCGAGGCCGTGAGGAACCAGCCGATGGCCTTGCCGAACACGCGGCCGACCGACTTGGCGTCGCCCATGTGCGCGATGCCCACCACCAGTGTGGAGAACACCAGCGGGCCGATCAGCATCTTGATCAGGCGCAGGAACACGTCGGAGACGATGGAGACGTAGTCGGCGATTTCCTTGGCGGCCTTCTTGTCAGGAAAGCTCGTGAAGATCATGTAACCGACGATGATGCCGAGCACCATGGCGATCAGGATCCAGGCGGCCATGGGCAGCTTTTTCTTCATGCGTATCCCCTTTTGTCGTATGAGAGTGATTCTTTTCGAGTGCACGGGACCGACCCGGCACAGGGTATCCAAGAAAGGCAGATGCACGCAATGGCCTGCGGCCCCGATGCGGTGGCTGCCTACAATTCCTCACATGGATATCCGCTCGATCGAGTTTCGAGGCCAGCCGGCGTTGCACGCCGTGGCGGCCGATGGCAGCACCCTGACAGTGGCGCTGCATGGCGCCCAGGTGCTTTCGTGGGCCCCGGCCCGCGGTGGGGAGCGACTGTATCTGAGTCCGAAAGCCGTTTTTGACGGCCAAACAGCCATCCGCGGCGGCATTCCCCTGTGCTGCCCCCAGTTCAACCAGCGCGGCATGCTCCCCAAGCATGGCTTCATGCGCAATCTGCCTTGGATTCGCGAGGAATCGGGCGTGTCCGACACCTTGCGGCTCGTGCTGCGCGACAGCGAGGCCACCCGCAAGCTCTGGCCGC
Source organism: Acidovorax cavernicola (assembly GCF_003581445.1). Lineage (NCBI taxonomy): Bacteria > Pseudomonadati > Pseudomonadota > Betaproteobacteria > Burkholderiales > Comamonadaceae > Acidovorax > Acidovorax cavernicola. The sequence goes on from NZ_QXMN01000016.1 coordinate 96,405, forward strand.
ATGCCTTCGAGGCGCGGCTGGACGCCACGCTTGCGGCCGGCCAGCTGCGCACCGCGCTCACCCTGACCAACACCGGCGATGCGCCCTGGCCGTTTTCGGCGGCGCTGCACACCTACCTGCGCGTGGACGACATCGCCACGGCGCGCCTCGAAGGCCTGCAGGGCGCTCCGCGCTGGGACGCCGTGCGCGACGTCCGCCAGACTGAAACAGCCGCCGCGCTGCAGTTCGATGCCGAATTCGACAGCGTCTACACCGCCCCGGCGCAACCGCTGCGGCTGGTGCAGCCCGGCGGCATGCTCGAAATCTCCCAGAGCGCCAGCTGTACCGAAACCGTGGTCTGGAACCCCGGCGCCGCGCTCGGTGCGACACTCGCGGACATGCCCGAAGAGGGCTTCCGCCACATGCTCTGCGTCGAAGCGGCCCGCATCGACGAGCCTGTCGTGCTGGCCCCCGGCGCTCAATGGCAGGGCTGGCAGCAGCTCCGCGTTCTCTGACTGATTTCTCCCTGGTTTACCCCCCATGCTTGCCAAACGCATCATTCCCTGCCTCGACGTCACCGGCGGCCGCGTCGTCAAGGGCGTCAACTTCCTTGAACTGCGCGATGCCGGCGACCCGGTCGAGATCGCGGCGCGCTACAACGCGCAGGGCGCTGACGAGCTCACCTTCCTGGACATCACGGCCACCAGCGACGGTCGCGACCTGATCCTGCCGATCATCGAAGCGGTAGCCTCGCAGGTCTTCATTCCGCTGACCGTGGGCGGCGGCGTGCGCACCGTGGCCGACGTGCGCCGGCTGCTCAACGCGGGTGCCGACAAGACCAGCTTCAACTCCGCCGCCATCGCCGATCCGCAGGTGATCAGCGACGCGGCCCAGAAGTACGGCTCGCAGTGCATCGTGGTCGCCATCGACGCCAAGCGCCGCAGCGCCGAAGACGCCGCCACGCGCGGCGCGGGCTGGGACGTCTACAGCCACGGCGGGCGCAAGAACACCGGCCTGGACGTGGTGCAGTGGGCGACCGAGATGGCGCGCCGCGGCGCGGGTGAGATCCTGCTCACGAGCATGGACCGCGACGGTACCAAGAGCGGCTTCGACCTGGCCCTGACGCGCGCCGTGAGCGACGCGGTCAACGTGCCGGTGATCGCCTCGGGCGGCGTCGGCAACCTCGACGACCTGGCGGACGGCATCCAGAAGGGCGGCGCCGATGCGGTGCTGGCCGCAAGCATCTTTCACTACGGCGAGTACACCGTGGGCGAAGCCAAGGCCTGCATGGCCGCGCGCGGGATTCCCGTGCGCATCGACGCCTGAGACGCGTCCGAAGGGTCTTTCCTATCCTCGACAATACCTCCATGAATTGGCTCGATGAAGTGAAGTGGGACGCGAACGGGTTGGTGCCCGTGATCGCCCAGGAGCAAGGCTCCAACGACGTGCTCATGTTCGCGTGGATGAACCGCGAGGCGCTCGAAAAGACCGCCGAGCTGGGCCGCGCGGTGTATTTCAGCCGCTCGCGCAACAAGCTGTGGTTCAAGGGCGAGGAATCGGGCCACGTGCAGACCGTGCATGAGATCCGCCTCGACTGCGACAACGACGTGGTGCTGCTCAAGGTCACCCAGCTCGGTCACGAGCCGGGCATCGCCTGCCACACCGGACGCCACAGCTGCTTCTTCAGCAAGTACGAAAACGGCCAGTGGACGGCGGTCGATCCGGTCTTGAAAGACCCGGAATCCATCTACAAATGACGGCAACCGTGAATCCCAACACCTCCGACGCCCTCGCACGCCTGGCCGCGGTGCTCGAAAGCCGCCTGCCCGCGAACGGCGGCGACCCCGAGAAGAGCTATGTCGCCCGGCTGCTGCACAAGGGCCCGGACGCCTTCCTCAAGAAGATCGGCGAGGAAGCCACGGAGGTCGTGATGGCCGCCAAGGACGCCGACCACGGCGGCGACCGCTCGAAAATAGTGAACGAAGTGGCCGACCTGTGGTTCCACACCATGGTGGCGCTGGCGCACTACGGTTTCTCGCCGGCCGACGTCGTCGCGGAGCTCGAGCGCCGTGAAGGCACCAGCGGCATCGAGGAAAAGGCCCTGCGCAAGGTGCAGGCCCGCGAAGCGTCCAACGACTGACTGATCGATAGAAAGGGCATCGACATGGCCAACGACATCGTGAACGTGGAACCCGACGACTCCCTCAAGACCTGGGGCTGGGTCAGCTATGTGCTGCACCTCATCGTGGCCATCGGCGCGGTCGTGCCAGGCGCACAGGCGTCCGTGCTGTTGCTGCTCATCGCCTTGCTGATCGATTTCGTGAAGCGCGACGACGCGGCCGGCACCTGGCAGGCCTCGCACTTCAGCTGGCGCATCCGCTCGGTGCTGTGGGCCGGCCTGCTGTACATCGTCACCTCGTGGCTCTGGCTGCTGCTGTTCGTGCCGGGCTGGATCGCCTGGAGCCTGATTTCGCTGTGGTTCCTCTACCGGATCGTGAAAGGCATGATCCGCATGAACGACGGCCGTCCCATGGAACCCAAAGATGTCATCTGATCCGAACTGCGTCTTCTGCAAAATCATCGAAGGCAAGATCCCCTCGCGCAAGGTCTACGAAGACGACGACCTGTTCGGCTTCCACGACATCGCGCCCTGGGCGCCGGTGCATTTCATGCTGGTGCCCAAGAAGCACATCGCCTCGATGGCGCAGCTCACGCCCGAGGATTCGGCGCTCATGGGCAAGATCATGACGCTGGCCCCCAAGCTGGCGCTGGAAGAGGGCTGCCGGCCCTACCCGGACGGCGGTTTCCGGGTCGTCGTCAACACCGGCGCCGAAGGCGGGCAGGAGGTTCACCATCTCCATGTGCACGTCATGGGTGGCCCCCGCCCTTGGCTTCGTGGTTGAGCCGGGTTAATCCAAACTGTCACATTCCCCCCGACTAAAATCGGACACATTCTTAGGAGTTCTCCATGGGTTCTTTTTCCATCTGGCACTGGCTGATCGTGCTGCTCGTCGTGGTCATGATCTTCGGCACCAAGAAGCTGCGGAACATGGGTTCGGATCTTGGTGGCGCCGTCAAGGGCTTCAAGGACGGCATGAAGGACGGCTCGGCCACCGACGCCGCCGCCGCACCGGCCCCCACGCAACAGGTGACCGGCCAGCCGGCCAACAGCGACAAGTCGACGATCGACGTCGAAGCGCGCCAGAAGTCCTGAGCACCGCAGGCGCACATCCGTGATCGACCTCGGCATCGAGAAGCTGGCGCTCATCGGCGTCGTGGCGCTGATCGTGATCGGGCCGGAGAAGCTGCCGCGTGTTGCACGCACGGTGGGTACCCTGCTCGGCAAGGCACAGCGCTACGTGAACGACGTCAAGGCCGAAGTCAACCGTTCGATGGAGCTCGACGAGCTCCGCAAGATGAAGACCACGGTCGAGGACGCGGCGCGCGACGTGGAGCACAGCATCCACACCGGCGCCAGCGAGTTCGAAAAGCAGTTCTCCGGCGCATCCGGCGACACCCTGTCGGCGCTGGCCGAGCCTGAACAGGCGGTGCCCGAATACCGGCACCCCCGCAAGAACTGGCGCCTGAAGCAGGGCGCCACGCCCAACTGGTACAAGGCGCGCAACGGCGTGCGCACCAAGGCGCTGTCGGGCGCAGCGCGGGTTGCGCGCTTCCGGCCCCACAAGATCAACTGACGCGGCTTCCTGCGGCGCTTTCCGGCGCCCGGAGCGCCTCGTGTTCCCCACGCTTTCCCTTCTCTCTTCCCAATGGCCGATTCCGACAACAAGAACAAAGAAGACGAGCTGGCGGGCACCGAGCAGCCCTTCGTGCAGCACCTGGTCGAGCTTCGGGACCGGCTGCTGTACTGCGTCTACGGCCTCGTGGTCGCGGGCGTCGTGCTGGCCATCTGGCCCGGCCCGAGCGGCCTCATGGACATCATCGCCATGCCGATCAAGGCGCACATGCCGCCGGACGCCAAGCTGATCGCGATCGGCGTGTTCTCGCCGTTCTTCGTGCCGCTCAAGGTGCTGATGATGGCAGCGGTGCTGCTGGCGCTGCCCTGGCTCATGTACCAGGCCTGGATGTTCGTTGCGCCGGGTCTGTACAGCCACGAGAAGCGCTTTGCGCTCCCGCTGATCTTCTTCGGCAGCGCGCTGGCCTACGGCGGCATCGCCTTCGTGCAGCTGTTCGTGCTGGACAAGATGTTCGGCTTCATCCAGAAGTTCACGCCCGCCGCGGTGGCGGCCACGCCCGACATCTCGTCCTACGTCGAGGCCATCCTGTCGCTGTACATCGCCTTCGGCGTGGCTTTCCAGGTGCCGATCGTGGTGATGCTGCTGGTGCGCTTCGAGATGGTCACCATCGAGAAGCTGCGCTCGTTCCGCGGCTACTTCATCGTGATCGCCTTCGTGGTGGCCGCGGTGCTCACGCCGCCCGACGTGGTGTCGCAGTTGGCGCTGGCGGTGCCGATGTGCCTGCTGTACGAGGTGGGGATCATCGGGGCGCGCTATTTCTCCGGTGTCGGCAAGGCGCCTGAAGGGGAAGAAGAGAGCGCAGGGTCGGGGTCTTCCGGCAGCAGTTCCTGATTCGAGTCGACCGGCCCTGTTTTCAGCGGTCAGACCCAAAACAAAAGCGGCCCTCGGGCCGCTTTTTTGTTGCTGTCTTGTCGGGTGGTCTGCGGCCGCAGCCGCATCCCACGTTTCCCGCTTACTCGTTATTGGGCAACTGCTGCCGGATCGGACTCTTCGGCCGCAGCCCCGGCGTCACATCGAGTTCCATCTTGTCGGTGCCGCGCTGCAGCGCGAAGCGGGCGGTGTCGCCCGGCTTGAGGCCGGCCACGGCGGTCAGCAGGGCCTGGACGCTGTCGGTCTTCTTCTCGCCCACCGAGGTGATCACGTCGCCCGGGCGAATGCCAGCCTTGGCGGCGGGGCCGTTCTGCAGCACGCCGGTGATGATCACGCCCGCGTCGGCCTTCACGCCGAAGGTCTCGGCCAGTTCGGGCGACAGGTCGCTCGGCTCGACGCCGATCCAGCCGCGGCGCACCTGGCCTTCCTTCACGATGCCCTCGAGCACGATCTTGGCCATCGACACCGGAATGGCGAAGCCGATGCCCATGCTGCCGCCCGAACGCGAGTAGATGGCGGTGTTGATGCCCTGCAGGTTGCCGTTGACGTCGATCAGCGCGCCGCCCGAATTGCCGGGGTTGATGGCCGCGTCGGTCTGGATGAAGTTCTCGAACTGGTTGATGCCCAGCTGGTTGCGGCCCAGCGCCGAAACGATGCCGCTGGTCACGGTCTGGCCGACCCCGAAGGGGTTGCCGATGGCCAGCACCTGGTCGCCCACCAGCAGCTCGTCGGAGTTGCCCAGCACGATCACCGGGAGCTTGTCGAGTTCGATCTTGAGCACGGCCAGGTCGGTGTCGGGGTCGGTGCCGATCACCTTGCCGCGCGCGTGGCGGCTGTCGTTCAGGGTGACCTCGATTTCGTCAGCGCCCTCGACCACGTGGTTGTTGGTGAGGATGTAGCCGTCGGTGCTCACGATCACGCCGCTGCCCAGGCCCACCTGGGGCTGGTCGGCCTGGTCGCCGAAGAAGAAGCGGAACCACGGGTCGTTGCTGCGCGGATGGCGCTGCGCGGCCTTGCTGGTGTTGATGCTCACGACCGCCGGCGAGGCCTTCTTGGCCGCGGCGCTCAGGCTGCCTGCCGCCGGCACGGCCGGTGCGCCGCTGGGCGCTTCGACGATGGACACCACGCCGCCCAGCGAGGTCGAGCGCTTGTGGATCCACTCGGGCTTGAGCGTCGCGACGACGAAATAGGCCGCCAGCAGGACGGTCACGGCTTGGGCAAAGAGCAGCCAGGTGCGTTTCATGAAGATGGGGTGAAAGGGCGTTGGAAATGCGCCGCCAGCCGGGGCGCCGCCTGCGATTGTCCCTCAACGGGCTGACGATGGATCGCGCGGCTGGACGCCAATTGGGCCTTCATCAGGCTGTGAATAAGGGGTAACCCTTAAAATCGACCATCGGTCCGACCCGGACCGTCCCCTCAGGCCTTCCGTGCTGCCCACCCGGCGGGTGCGGTCAGGCAACTCTTCCGGCGGCGCGCCACTCCCGTTTCCCACCCCATCCAGGTGCGGCGGGTGTGCGGCCACGATGTTCCTGCCAGCCATGACCTCACAAGCAACCCATTCGAACGGCACGCAGTCCGTTCCCGCACGCACGCTCGATGCGCGCGACTACAAGACCCTGGCCCTGTCCGCACTCGGCGGCACGCTCGAGTTCTACGACTTCGTCATTTACGTCTTCTTCGCGACCGTGCTCGGCGCGCTGTTCTTCCCGGCCGACATGCCCGACTGGCTGCGCCAGCTGCAGACCTTCGGCATCTTCGCGGCGGGCTACCTCGCGCGTCCCGTGGGCGGCATCGTCATCGCGCACTTCGGCGACCTGCTGGGCCGCAAGCGCATGTTCACGCTGTCGATCTTCCTGATGGCAGCGCCCACGCTGGTGATCGGCCTGCTGCCCACCTACGCGAGCATCGGCGTCGCGGCGCCCCTGCTGCTGCTGGCGATGCGCGTGCTGCAGGGCGCGGCCATCGGCGGCGAAATGCCCGGTGCCTGGGTGTTCGTCGGCGAGCACGTGCCGGCCAGGCACTACGGCTTCGGCATCGGCACGCTGACGTCAGGCATCACGGGCGGCATCCTGCTCGGATCGCTGGTGGCCGTGGCCATCAACCGCTACTACGGGCCCGAGCAGGTGCACGACTTCGCCTGGCGCATTCCCTTCATCCTGGGCGGCGTGTTCGGGCTGTTCTCGGTCTACCTGCGGCGCTTCCTGCACGAGACCCCGGTCTTCAAGGAGCTGGCCGGTCGCAAGACGGTCGCCCGCGAGCTGCCGCTGCGCACCGTGCTGCGCGAGCATCGCATGGCGAGCGTGTATGTGGGGCTGCAGACCTGGGTGCTGTCGGCTGCCATCGTGGTGGTGGTGCTGTACACGCCCACCTACCTGCAGAAGGTGCACCAGATCCCAGCCGCGCTGGCGCTCGAGGCCAACGCGCTCGCCACGTTGACCCTGACCATCGGCTGCGTGATCGCCGGCTGGGCCAGCGACCGCATCGGCACGCGCGCGGTGATGCTGATCGGCTGGGGCGGTCTCTTTGCCTCCGCCTACCTGTTCTATACCGGGTTGCCCGGCACGTCGGCCACGCTGTTCTGGCACTACGGGCTGGTCGGCCTGTTCGTGGGCACCATCGCCACGGTGCCGATCGTTGGCGTTCGCGCATTTCCGGCGCCGGTGCGTTTCACGGGGCTGTCCTTCGCCTACAACATGTCGTACGCCATCTTCGGCGGCCTGACGCCGGTGATTCTCACGCTCTGGCTGCAGCACGATCCCATGGCGCCGGCGCACTACGTCGCCGCCCTGGCGGCGCTGGGCTTCCTGCTGGCCTTGTGGCCCCTGGCCGCGCGCGGCCACCCGATGCGCGATGGTGCGCCGGCCGCCGGGAGCGCGACAATGTCGCGATGAGCACCACACGCCACGAACTGCTTCACGCATTCGACCTGCTGCTGGCCCCCGGGCGCTTCAAGGACTACGGACCCAACGGCCTGCAGGTCGAAGGGCGCACCGTGGTCCGCAAGATCGTCTCGGGCGTGACCGCCAGCCGCGCGCTGATCGAGGCCGCGATCCACGCCGAGGCCGATGCCATCTTCGTCCACCACGGCTTGTTCTGGCGCGGCCAGGACGGTTGCGTCACCGGTTGGATGAAACAGCGCCTGGGCCTGCTGCTGGGTGACGACGTCAACCTCTTCGCCTATCACCTGCCGCTCGATGCGCATCCCGAACTGGGCAACAACGCGCAGCTCGGCCTGCAGCTGGGGCTTGTGGCGCATCCCGGGTCGGCCGGCCGTTTTGGGGAGCAGGAGCTGGGTTTCCTGGGTGCACGCGAGAACGGCGAGAACTTCACCAGCGCGAAGGCCCTGGCAACCCATGTCGAGAAGGTGTTGAAGCGGCCCGTCACGCTGGTCGACACGGCCCATCGCCCGATCAAGAGCATTGCCTGGTGCACGGGCGGCGCCCAGGGCTACTTCGAGGCCGCCATCGCGGCCGGCGCCGACGCCTTCATCACCGGCGAGATTTCCGAGCCACAGGCGCACTACGCCCGCGAGCTGGGCGTGGCCTTCCTGGCCTGCGGCCACCACGCCACCGAGCGCTACGGTGCGCAGGCTGTGGCCGCCCATGTGGCGGCCCAGCTCGGGCTGAAGCACGAGTTCATCGACATCGACAACCCGGCATGACGGCGCCGATCGCGATCACGCTCGGCGACCCGGCAGGCATCGGCCCCGAGATCATTGCCAAGGCCTTCCGCGACGCGCCCGACGCTGTGCGCGGTGCGTTCGTGGCCGGTGACGTCGGCACGCTGCGCAGCGCCTCCCAGGCACTCGCGGCGCCGGGGCGCTTGGCGTGGCCCGTCGTGGAGATCGCCAGCGTCACCGAAGCAGTCACTGTGCCGCCCGGCTGCATCCCGGTGCTGCAGGTGATCGCGCCGCCCCAGGGTATCGTGCAGGGCCACATCAGCGCCGAGGCAGGGCGCGCTGCCGGCGACTGCGTCGTATGGGCCGCGCGAGCCGCGCTGCGCGGCGAGATTTTAGCGATCGTCACTGCGCCGCTGCACAAGGAGGCGCTGGCCGCGGCCGGCTTTCCGTACCCCGGCCATACCGAACTGCTGCAGGCCGAGGCCGCTGCCCACCTGGGCCGCCCGGTGGCCGACGTGCCCGTGCGCATGATGCTGGCCAACGATGAATTGCGCACCGTGCTCGTCAGCATCCACATGTCGCTGCGCGACGCCATCGAGGCCGTGCGCTTCGAGGGCGTGCTGGACACCCTGCGCATCACCCATCGCGCGCTGACCCACGCGCTCGGCCGGCCGCCGCGCATCGGCGTGGCCGGGCTCAATCCGCACGCGGGTGAGGGCGGCCTGTTCGGTTCGGAAGAACGCACCGTCATCACGCCGGCCATCGAGGCCGCGCGCGTCGAGGGCATCGACGCCCATGGCCCCCATGCGCCGGACACTGTCTTCATGCGCGCGCGCGCCAAGGCCGGCGTGCCGTCGAGCGGCGAGTTCGATGTGGTGATCGCGATGTACCACGACCAGGGGTTGATCCCGGTCAAGTACCTCGGGGTGGAGAAGGGCGTGAATGTGACGCTCGGGCTGCCGCTGGTGCGGACCAGCCCGGATCACGGCACCGCGTTCGACATCGCGGGCCAAGGCGTGGCAGATGCGTCGAGCCTCGTCGAGGCGTTGCGCATGGCGCGAACGCTGGCCGGCGCCTGAGCGCGCGGCCAGAAAGGCTCAGGGGCGCTTGAGACTGTCGCGGATCTCGCGCAGCAGCGTGATGTCTTCAGGCGTGGCGGCCGGCGCTGCGGGGGCGGCCTCTTCCGTCTTGCGCAGCTTGTTGATCTGCTTGACCATCATGAAGATGATGAAGGCGAGGATCACGAAATTGACGGCAATCGTGATGAAATTGCCATACGCCAGCACCGGCACACCGGCCTTCTTCAGCTCTGCCAGCGTGTTCGTCACGCCCGGCGGCACCGCGCCCAGGATCACGTAGAGGTTCGAGAAGTCGAGCTTGCCGAACACCATGCCCACGAGCGGCATGATGATGTCGGCCACGAGCGAGTCGACGATCTTGCCGAACGCCGCCCCGATGATCACGCCGACGGCGAGGTCGACGACGTTGCCCTTGACGGCAAATTCCTTGAATTCGCTGAGGATGCTCATGATTCGGTAAGGGTGCTGAAGACCTGCTGTTGAAAGGGGTACCAGTATGCCTGCGGAAGCAGGCCGCTCAGACGCAGTGGCGCGCCGGCTGATGCCGGGCTGCAACTGAGGAATGAGCGCCAGCGGCGCCCGTCCGACTCACCCGCAACGGACGGAAGGTACCCATTTTCAGTAGTCAATTGCGATCGGATGCGGATTGGAACGTCTTGTTTCCAATTTCGCGGGAAGGGTAGAACCGGGTGGATACGCCGTGTTTTGCTCTCGGAAAGTAGGGCGAAGTGCTCTGATCAGGCGATCCGGAAGCATCCTGGAACGCAGACACGACCCCATTGACAGGGCACTGCACTGGTACGATGAGAAGGGAGCAGTGGGGAGCGGCCGCGCGAAATCGACCTTCAAGACTTCTGTCTGTCAGAGTGCATTCGCCCCGGGGTGCGCGTGGATCATGCGTGATCCAGCGACGAATTCTGCACCTTTGTTGCCTGAGTTTGCCAATTTCAGCGCGACTATAGCTGTTCAAATTTTTACATCAATGGTGTCGCGTAGTGGCGGCGATCACAAGTGTTTGAAAAAGAAGCGCGATACAACAGAACGGATGTGCGAGCCTCGCATGCCTTCGGGAATTGTTCTGTCGCCGCTTCGTTGTTGATGAGACTGACTGACTTTCAAGGGACCTGAATTGAGAAGAAATGCGAAAGCCCTCGCGTGGGTAGCGCTTGCCGGTGCGGTATTGCTCCAGGGCTGTGCCGTGGTGCCCGGCATGGGTTCGGTGGAGCCTTACGAAGCGGGCGGCGAGTTGCCGTCACAGTTCCGCTACCTGCCCGACGAAGCGCCTGAGGGCGAAATCACGCCGATCTCGCTGGCGCTGGTGCGCACGCTGGCGGAGGTGTCGCCCAAGGGCGTGCCGCCTGAGGTGCAGGCGCTGTTTGGCAAGGGGGCTCGCTACACCATCGGGTCGGGCGACGTGGTGGGCGTGATCGTGTATGACCACCCAGAGCTTTTGCCCAATGCGGGGGCTGTGATTTCGCAATCCGCCGACCCGACCGGTGTGCAGGTGGCGCCGGGCTTCATCGTCGATGCTGACGGCGAGATTGCCTTTCCCTATATCGGTCGTGTGCGCGTGGCGGGCTTGAGTGAAGGCGATGCTTCCGACTTGATCGGCAAGCTGCTTCGGCCCCACGTTCGTGATCCGCAGGTGACGGTGCGCATTCAGTCCTTCAGAAGCCGCCGCGCTTACGTGGAGGGCGAAGTGCGCGCTCCGGGGTCGCAGATCTTCACCGACGTGCCCATGACGCTGAACGAAGCGATCAACCGCGCCGGAGGCATGACGTCGAATGCCAATCGCTCGGCCGTCACTCTCATTCGCGACGGCCGTTCGGTCCCGATCGATATGACCCGGTTGCGTGAGGCTGGCTACGACGGGAACAACATCCCCCTGAAGAACGGCGACACCGTCCGCGTGGCGCATCGGGAAGACTCCAAGGTCTTCGTCATGGGCGAAATCATGGCGCCTGTCGCCCTGTCCATGCGAAGCAATGGGCGCTTGAGCTTGAGCGAGGCCTTGGGCGAGGCGGGTGGTCCGATGACGACGACCTCTAATGCTGGCCAGATTTACGTGATTCGCCAAGGGGCGACTGGCGCGCCGGCCATCTTCCATCTGAATGCCAAGAATCCCGCCACGATGGCCCTTGCAAGCCAGTTCCGGCTGCAGTCGCAGGATGTCGTGTATGTCGACCCGGTGCCGCTGGTCAAGTGGAACCGCGTGGTTAGCTTGATCCTGCCGTCGGCGCAGGTGGTCAATAACGCCAGTGAGGTTTACGTCAGGCATCGCTAGTCGAGCCTGGGTCCGGACTGAATTCTCGAGTTCAGGTCACGGGTCCGAATGCTTTTGAAGTCAGCAGCCGCGAATGCGGTGTGGCGGCATGGCTCTTGGCTGAGTCTGTCGCCAATTTTTCGTCTCCAGTGCTTTCAACATGCAAGTCATTCAATCAACTCAACCCATTGCGATCATCGGTCTCGGCTATGTGGGCCTTCCCCTCGCCGTGGAGTTTGGCAAGAAGCGCCGAGTGGTCGGTTTCGACATCAATGCCAAACGCATCACGGAACTGCAGGGTGGACACGATCACACGCTCGAGACCACCAGCGAAGAGTTGAAGGCGGCAACGCAGCTGGCGTTCACATCGCATGCCGATGATTTGCGTGACTGCGCTGTTTTTGTAGTGACCGTGCCTACACCGATCGACAATGCGAACCGGCCCGACCTGACGCCGCTGGTCAAGGCCAGTGAAACCGTCGGCAAGGTCATGTCGAAGGGGGCAATCGTCATCTTCGAATCGACGGTCTATCCCGGTGCGACAGAAGAAGTGTGCGTGCCCGTGCTGGAGAAATTCAGCGGCAAGAAATTCAACGTCGATTTCTTCTGCGGCTACAGCCCGGAACGGATCAACCCCGGTGACAAGGTCAACACGCTCACCAAGATCAAGAAGATCACGAGTGGCAGCACGCCCGAGGTGGCCGATGTGGTGGATGCTCTCTACAACGAGATCATCACTGCCGGCACACACAAGGCCGCCAGCATCAAGGTGGCCGAAGCCGCCAAGGTGATCGAGAACACGCAGCGAGACCTGAACATCGCGCTGGTCAATGAGCTGTCCGTCATCTTCGAGCGCCTGGGCATCGACACCCTCGACGTGCTCGAGGCCGCAGGCAGCAAATGGAATTTCCTGCCTTTCCGTCCAGGCCTTGTGGGTGGGCATTGCATCGGCGTGGACCCGTACTACCTCACGCATAAAGCGGAGCAGGTCGGCTACCACCCGCAGGTCATATTGGCCGGGCGCCGCATCAACGACAACATGGCGCGCTACGTGGCCCGCAACACCATCAAGCTGATGCTGAAGAACGGCATGGACGTGCCGCGTTGCCGTATCGGCGTGCTGGGCATCACCTTCAAGGAAAACTGCCCGGACATCCGCAACAGCAAGATCGTCGACATGGTTCGCGAGTTCGAGGCATGGGGTGCTTCCGTGGAAGTCGTAGACCCATGGGCTGACGCTGAAGAAGTGACAAGCGAATACGGACTTCAACTCGGCCAGGTCGATGCAGGCCACCCGGTCGATGCGCTCGTCGTTGCCGTGGGCCACAACGAGTACCGCGGCGCGACGATGACCGAACTGCGTGCCCTGTGCCGAGGCGAGCAGCCCGTGCTGGTCGACGTCAAGAGCCTGTTCAACGCACAGGAAGCCCGCGACAGCGGCTTCTCTTTGTTCCGCCTGTAAGCCATTTCTCGTTTCTTTTTTGACATGAAAAACTTTGCACTGATCGGCGCTGCCGGATACATCGCCCCGCGTCACATGCGCGCCATCAAAGACACGGACAACCATCTGGCGGTGGCCTACGACATCAACGATTCGGTCGGCATCATCGACAGCATTTCGCCGCAAAGCGAGTTCTTCACCGAGTTCGAGCGCTTCTACGAGCACGCGCAGCAGCTCAAGCGCAACCCCGCCACTGCGCTGGACTATGTGGCGATCTGCAGCCCCAACTACCTGCACCACCCGCACATTGCCGCCGGCCTGCGCCTGGGTTGCGACGTGATCTGCGAGAAGCCCCTGGTGCCGACGCCGGACCTCGTCGACGAACTGCAACGTGTTGAAAAGGAAACCGGCAAGCGCGTCTTCAACATCCTGCAGCTGCGCCACCACGAGGCCATCCTGAAGCTGCGTGACAAGGTCGCCTCCGCCCCCGCGGATACCAAGTTCGATGTGGAACTGACCTACATCACTTCTCGCGGCAAGTGGTACATGGAGAGCTGGAAGGGCGACAACCGCAAGTCGTTCGGCGTGGCGACCAACATCGGCGTGCACTTCTACGACATGCTGCACTTCATCTTCGGAAAGCTCCAACGCAACGTGGTGCACTACAGCGGCACGGCCAAGGCGGCTGGCTACCTCGAATACGAGCGCGCACGTGTGCGTTGGTTCCTGTCCATCGACGCCAACGATCTGCCGGCCGACGTGAAGGGCAAGAAGACCACCTTCCGCAACATCGACGTCAGCGGCGAGAAGCTTGAGTTCTCGGAAGGCTTCACCGACCTGCATACGGTGAGCTACAAGGAAATTCTGGCCGGCCGCGGCTATGGCCTCAAGGATGCGCGTCACTGCATCGAGACCGTGAACGTGATTCGCAGCGCCACGCCCGTCCCGGGCGAGCAGGGTGAAGTGCATCCGTTCGTTCGGCAGCTCGCCTGAGGCCCCGCGAGTTCGGCATGGCATACAAAGCCCACCCCACAGCAATCATCGACGAGGGCGCCCGCATCGGCGACGGCACCCGCATCTGGCATTGGGTGCACGTCAGCGCGCAGGCGTCCATCGGCGAAGACTGCTCGCTCGGACAGAACGTTTACGTCGGTAACGACGTGACCATCGGCCACAACGTCAAGATCCAGAACAACGTCAGCGTGTACGACGCGGTCACGTTGGAGGACGACGTGTTCTGCGGCCCGAGCATGGTCTTCACCAATGTCTACAACCCGCGCTCAGCAGTCACGCGCAAGGACGAATACCGTCGCACCCTCGTGAAGCGGGGCGCGACGCTGGGTGCCAACTGCACCATCGTCTGCGGCAACACCGTCGGCGAATACGCCTTTGTCGGCGCCGGTGCCGTGATCAACAAGGACGTGCCGGCCTATGCACTCATGGTCGGCGTGCCCGCCAGGCAGATCGGCTGGATGAGTGAATTCGGCGAGCAACTCGCGTTGCCGCTGCAAGGCGCAGCAGAAGCCATTTGCGCGCACACCGGCGCGCGCTACGTACTCGACGGCAAGGCCGTGACCAAGTTGGAAGCCAAGAAGACGCCATGATCGAATTCATCGACCTCAAGACTCAGCAAGCCCGCATCAAGGACCAGATCGACGCCGCGATTCAGCGCGTGCTGGCGCATGGTCAATACATCCTTGGGCCTGAAGTGGCCGAGTTGGAAGAGAAGCTGGCGGCCTATACCGGCGCCAAGCATTGCATCACCGTGGCCAACGGCACGGATGCTTTGCAGATCGCGCAAATGGCGCTTGGCATCGGGCCGGGCGATGAAGTCATTACGCCGGGCTTTACGTACATCGCCACCGCCGAGACGGTGGCGCTACTGGGCGCCAAGCCAGTGTACGTGGACATCGACCCGCACACTTACAACTTGGACCCAGCGTTGCTGGAGGCAGCGATCACTCCGCGGACCAAGGCCATTGTTCCGGTCAGCTTGTATGGACAGTGTGCGGACTTCGATGCCATCAATGCCATTGCCGCCAAACACGGAATTCCCGTAATTGAGGATGCGGCGCAGAGTTTTGGCGCTACTTACAAGGGGCGTAAAAGCTGCAATCTCAGCACGATCGCGTGTGCCAGCTTCTTTCCGAGCAAACCGCTGGGATGTTATGGCGATGGCGGGGCGATATTCACCAACGATGACGAATTGGCGAAGGTGATGCGGCAGATTGCCCGGCATGGGCAGGATCGGCGGTATCACCATATTCGGGTGGGTGTGAATAGCCGGTTGGATACCTTACAGGCCGCGGTGTTGCTGGCGAAGCTAGAAATCTTCGATGATGAAATTGCCGGTCGCCAGCGCGTAGCTATGGAATATATGCGCTTGTTGCGCGCGAGCGGTGTTGCTGGAATTCCCTACATCGAGGGGCATAGCAAAAGTGCGTGGGCGCAGTACACGGTGCGTGTAGCCGAGCGAGAGGCGTTGCAAGTGCAAGCCAAGCAGGCTGGAGTTCCAACCATGGTGCATTATCCCATTCCATTGAATCAACAGCCTGCTGTCGAGAACAAACAGGTCAAATTACCGGTAGGCGACGCTGTTGCGAAGGAGGTACTGAGCTTGCCGATGCACTCTTATTTGACGCAAGAAGAGCAAATAAAAATAGTAAAGTCCATTGAACGCCTCTCTGGCTAATTCGAAGGCAGGGCTTCACTCCGATCTTTCAAGCGCGGCATAACTTCCTCTTGAAATTTGTGGGACGGATTTGTTTAATTGGCAGTATTCGGATTGCCCAAATGGAGCTTCATGTTTCGCTCTGGATTTTTTCGCTCTGCCTCCCTTTTAGTCGGAGGGACCGCTATTGCTCAAGGGCTGTCTCTTCTGGCGTTGCCGCTCTTGACTCGCTTATATGGGCCAAGTGATTTCTCTGTATTGGCTGTGTATGCTTCCGCGCTTGGGATTGTTTCGGCAGCCGCATGCTTGAGATTTGAAATCGCGATTCCCTTACCCCTGAAGGATAGAGACGCGATCAACTTGCTGGCACTGGCGCTTGGATCTTCTGCAACTATATCTTTGCTCATCGCGCTACCAATAGCGATATTTCCGTACGAGATAGCAAAATTTTTTGCTTCGCCACAATTGGAAGCCTACCTATGGCTGCTTCCCGTAGGTGTATGGCTAAGCAGTTCGTATTCCGCATTGCAATTTTGGGCCACACGGAAGAAAAAATTTGGCCTCATCAGTAGAACAAGAATTTCTCAGGCCATTGGAGGTGTTGGCGCGCAAGTTGGCTTAGGTCTCTGTGGGTTAAATTCACTTGGGCTAATATTGGGGCAGCTAGTAAACAACTGCGCGGGAATTTTTGGGTTGACCAGACAGGTCTACAAAACCGACAGAAGGCTTCTGTGTACCATCGGCAGACAACAGTTGGCGAGGACTTTTAAAGAGTACGAAAGATTCCCTAAATACTCAACCCTCGAATCTCTAGCGAATAGCACAGGTATTCAGCTTCCTATAATTCTAATCGCGGGATTTTCGATTGGAGGGGAGGCTGGATATTTGATGTTAGCGAGTCGAATTATGGCGGCGCCATTAACTCTAATTGGTGGAGCTGTATCCCAAGTCTATTTATCGCAAGCCCCTGAAGAATTGCGGAATGGAAACCTTGGTGCCTTTACCGCAAAAGTGCTGTCGGGTTTGATGAGAACAGGGGTTGGCCCGTTGGTTTTCATTGGAGTAATTTCGCCCACATTATTTCCAATAGTGTTTGGGGAAAACTGGCAGCGTGCTGGCGAAATGGTTGCGTGGATGACGCCTTGGTTTTTGCTTCAATTTCTATCGTCACCTTTATCGATGGTGCTTCATATTACGCAAAATCAGCGGTTAGCTCTAGGCCTTCAAATAGGTGGTCTTCTTTTTCGCGTGGGAAGTGTGCTCCTCGCTGCATATTGGGTGAAGAATTTTATATTCGAGTTTTATGCAATATCTGGCCTTGTCTTCTACTTAATTTATATCTTGGTCATAGGCTGCATCTCAAAAGTTCGCCTGCAGCATTTCAACAAAGGGTTGGTTGTTAATTTATCAATTGTGGCTGGTTGGGTGTTTATAGGGATAATTGTTAAGTATGTGATTGACTATTCCGCCCCGCTGCTTTTCGGTTTGTCGTGAATCGAGATCTTTTGCATTGCTGGAGCGAGAACGTTTACCTAGATAGATGGGTGGTCCCGGGTTGCCTCGGCCGTAGCTGTCAAGCATGACATTTCTAAAGATGAAATTAAGTAGATCCATATTTTTGGAGTTGACGGTCTCGCTCTTAGTGATCGTTATTTTTTTATTTGATTTATCATTCGTTCTTTATTTCTCTGAGTCAATTCGGTCGCGATATCCATTCTATTTGTATGGGTTTGTCGTGCTGTTCTACTTAATAGCGCGAAATCGCGGTTTTGTATCGAGGAATTTCTCAAACATTACGTTGGCCGTCGGAATGTTCGTGATTATGGCCTTGTTGGCACTGATATCGGGATTGCGTTATTCTGAAAAATTGGATGGAGGCCAATTTGGAGCAAAATTCTTTGCCGCCCTGATCGTCCCAGTGTTTTTTTCCGTGGTTGGGTATTACCTGGCAAAGGTCAAAGGTAAATATTTTTACTTGGGCTCATTTATTGCGGTTTTTGTCTTTGTTGGCGGGGCTTTATATTCAAATTTCGAGAGTCTTTCAAAGGGCGATGTCTTTCGACCTGCCTATTATAGATCCGAAGATTCTTATCTTTTGGACATGCATTTTTTCGCAGACTATTTCACCTGTTTGGCGCTGATTTTTATTGGTCAAGCTCGAAGGCGGTGTTATTTGTTTTTTTTACTGGCGCTAATTGGGGCTCTTCTATTGGGGTCGAGAACACCGCTTGTATTTGGCGTTGTTTCTTTGCTTGCTGCTCGATATTATTTGTCGCTACTAAAGAATCGCGGGGGGGCGCTTCTCTTGGCGTTTGTGACGGTTGGAATTGCAATATTTGCTTTTGTAGCACTTAGCCATTTTTCTTTAGAAAGTGGGAGTGTGCTAGAACGCGTTTTCAGCCCCCAAACTTACGGAGAGAGTCAGGAGGGGCGACAGCAAATTTTAGAACGCAGCGTTCCCTATTTTGACCAGTGTCTTATTTTGGGATGTTTTCCATTTGAAGAAATATTCCTGGGAGAGAAAGGTGAATACGTCCACAACTGGATCTCATTTTTTGCATCATTCGGATTTGTCGCTGGGGTATATTTTATTTTCGTTTACCTTGTGGCGGTGCTTAAAACCTTTAAGTCGGTTGAAAATCTGAGTGTTCTCCTGGCGGTCTTGGTTTTTCTAACCATGAATATAGTTTTTAGCCGTTCTTACATTTGGTCCTTTTGGGGTATGTTGCTGGTCTATATTTTAGCGAGTAGGCCCGCAGTTGCACGTGAGTTGAGTCAATGAAAAACAATCAAAATGGTTTGACATATCTGGCGATATACGATCAAAAGAAATTTCCGGGAATTCATAAAAAAATCTCTGGATTTGTTTCTGTTGCAAAAAAAATGGGGTTTGCGGCAAATCTCTCAAATATTGAAGGGGTGTCCGCCATCGGTCGCCTTCTGCGGCTTGCAAAAGAAATTGCGGGCGTAAAAAATTCTAAGTTGATAATTAGATGGCCCGCGTACGGGGGGTTTTTACTTTTCTTCCCTGTTATTTTTGCTCGACTATCTGGCTCCTTCGTAGTCGCTGATGTACCAACACCCCGAGTCGTGGCGCTCGCTGAGATAGCGAGTGGAAATCAGAATTTTTTTAAAAGAAACCTTTCCCTTCTGGCCGTCGCTCTCGATGGGCCTTGGGTGCTCTGGCCGGTCAACCGAGTGATTCAATATGCAGAAGAGTCAAGCTACTTTTCATTTTTGAACAAGAGTAGGACTTATTTGATGGGAAACGGGATAGATCTGAGCTCGATTCCTCTGAAATTGAATCCCGAGGCTGCTTCAAAAAAAGTGCAATTGATCGCCGTCGCGAATGTGGAAAGTTGGCATGGTTACGATAGGGTTATTCAGGGAATTTCTGCTCATCGCGAAAAGTTCAAAGATGAGCTTGCGGTAACTTTCTCAATAGTCGGAGAGGGTGAGGAAATTCAAAAATTAAAAGAGCTTGCCGCCGCGTTGAAGCTCGAATCAGAAGTTTTTTTCTTGGGGAAGGTAGATGGGGATGCACTATTTGCGCTGTATGACACCGCGAATATTGCTATTGGATCCTTGGGACTCCATAGAAAGGGGCTAACTTCCGCATCATCTTTAAAAGATCGAGAGTATTGTGCGGTCGGTCTACCTTTTGTTGCTTCTGGTTTTGATTGCGATTTTTCTCCGACATATCCTTATCGCTATTCAATTTCGTTGACTGACGATGCGCTGGACATTGAAAAATTGCTCGACTGGTATCAAGGGATTAATCCGGTGGATTCAAAGGAAATAAGAAGTTATGCCCTGATGCATTGTGATTTTGAGGCGAAGATAAGAAAAATATTCTCCTTGGATGAAATTTAAATTCGTGAGTTGCTAATGTTTATTTCTATTGGAATTCCAGTTTTTAATGCGGAGGCGTATATTGCAGATGCAGTGCGCTCGGTGTTTTCTCAGACACATAAAAATTGGGAGTTGCTCCTGGTTGACGACGGATCAACTGATCGGTCCTTGGAAATTATAAATAGCATTCG
Source organism: Acidovorax cavernicola (assembly GCF_003581445.1). Taxonomy (NCBI): domain Bacteria; kingdom Pseudomonadati; phylum Pseudomonadota; class Betaproteobacteria; order Burkholderiales; family Comamonadaceae; genus Acidovorax; species Acidovorax cavernicola. Next base: position 116,125 of record NZ_QXMN01000016.1, read on the forward strand.
CGATCCCCGAGTTCGGGTCATTTCCGACGGCTTGAATAAAGGTCTTCCGTTTCGACTCAATCAAATTTCCCAAGAGGCCAGATTTGAATATTTGGCCAGAATGGATGCGGATGACTTAATGTCTCCTCGGCGCCTTGAGAAGCAATTGAATTTTCTGGTCGAAAACCCGAGCTTTGATCTCGTCACTTCAGGCGTGTGCTCAATAACAAATAATAATTTCCCGGCGGGGTTTCGTATTGAAAGTAACTCTTTGCCCATTAGCGGGAAAAATTTGTTGCTTGGTAGAAATCAAATCGTGCACGCCGCCATATTAGGTCGGCGCACATGGTTTTTGCGAAATCCGTATGATGTGAGTCTCAGGAGAACTGAGGATTACGAGTTATGGTTGCGCTCTTTTTCTATGGGTGACTTCAAAGTCTCAGTTATCAATGAGCCGCTATATTATTATCGCGAGGAAGGTAGTGCGACAATCGAAAAATTGTTAGCGGCCTATTCAAGTCAAAGAGGGCTTTATAAAAAGTTTGGCCCCAGGTATTTTACGGTAATTGAGCTTAATGCATTATTTGTTAAATCCTTTGGAAAATCGGCTGCGGTCCGGTTGCTGAAATTGGTTAATAAGCTCGACCTAATAGTGCGTCGTCGGAATCAACCAATTCTTGATAGGAAAATGTTGGCCGAATTTCAAGAGGAAATTAACCGTGTTCTGAGCTTTTCCGTTTCTGGTCTTTGACTGTGGGTGTAAACGAGAGTGATACTGTGGCCGGTAAAATTTTAATTGTTACGACAGTTCCTGAAACAATGCTCACCATTCTTAAAGGTCAACCTGAATATCTTTCGAGATTTTTCCAGATAGTATTGGCAAGTGGAGAGGAGGTTGGGCGGAATGAGGTGGTGGCTCAGGAGAAGTTGGAAACATGCCTAGTCCCTATGGTGAGAGGAATTCATCCTGTGCGTGACGCGGTGTCGATTTTTCGCATGGCAGCTTTAATTTTTAAGGTCCGCCCCAGCTTAATTCATTCATACACCCCAAAAGCGGGCTTGGTCTCTATGCTGGCGGGCTGGATCTGCCGTACCCCACGGCGCGTTCACACATTTACCGGACTTATTTTCCCGACGACGCGCGGATTCAAGCGTTTACTGCTGATTTTTGTTGACCGTTTGATATGTGCCTGCGCGACGCACATCGTGCCTGAAGGGAACGGAGTAAAACGAGATCTGGAGGCGTTCAAAATAACGGCTAAGTCCCTTAGCGTGATAGGGCATGGCAATATTGCTGGGGTTGATACTGAATATTTTTCTCCGCTGAAGTTGGACGTCTCTGCGCGTGGAGAGAGGCTTCGTAGGGAGTTGAAAATTCCTGACTCCAGTAGGGTTTTTTGTTTTGTGGGGCGATTGAATAAGGACAAAGGCATCGGAGAATTGGTTTCTGCTTTTATAAAATTGCCGTCGGATGCTCGGTTGATTCTGGTAGGGGCTTTAGATAAAACTGCTCCTGTTGATAATAAGACTTTGGGTGAGATTGAATTGCATCCGCGTATTCACTTACTTGGGTTTTTAAAAGATATCCGCCCGGCATTATTTATCGCTGATCTCCTCGTGCTCCCGAGCTATCGAGAAGGATTCCCGAATGTGGTGTTGCAGGCCGGAGCGATGAATCTGCCCGTGATTGCAACTAATATTAATGGTTGCAATGAGATAGTTGAGCCCGGATTCAATGGTTGGTTGGTGCCTGCAAAAAATCCGCAGGCGCTAAATCTTGCGATGCAAGAATCTTTATCTATGTCTCGCTTCGATTTGAAAAAAATGGGAGAGCGAGCGCGTGCGCGAGTTCAGGATCGTTTTGAGCGTTCTGATCATTGGGGGCGAATGGTGCATTTTTATAGATCACTTCTAAGTTTTGACCGAAAGCCTGTGCAATGAAAAAAACAATTCTTGTCACCGGTGGAGCTGGCTACATAGGGTCGCATACCACATTGGCGCTCTTGCAGGCCGGATACGACGCTCTTGTTTTGGATAACTTAATTAATAGCTCCGTGGAGTCGTTGAAACGAATAGAGGCTATTGCGGGACGTGGGCTCCGTTTTGTGGAAGGCGATATTCTCGATAGCGCCCTTTTGGAGAAAATTTTCTCTGAGCACCGTATCGATGCGGTTTTGCATTTTGCAGGACTGAAGTCTGTGGGTGAGAGCATCAAAGATCCACTGATCTACTATAAAAATAATGTGAGTGGAACCTTGCGGCTATGCGAGTCTATGAACAGGGCTGGTGTTTTTAGATTAATATTTAGTTCCTCGGCAACGGTGTATGGAAGTTCATCAACTATGCCGATCTCGGAGGCGTCGCCCCTTGGGATACCTACGAATCCATATGGGAACTCGAAGCTGGTTTCCGAAGAGATTCTCTCCGATTTGGCTAAATCTAGTAAAAAATGGAAAATTGGGGTTCTGCGATACTTCAATCCCATAGGGGCGCACACGAGCGGTTTAATCGGAGAGGATCCGAATGGAATTCCGAATAATCTATTGCCTTACATTGCTCAAGTGGCAATAGGGAAGCTTGACATTGTTCGAATTTTTGGTGATGACTATCCCACGCCCGATGGAACGGGTATAAGGGACTACATTCATGTTCAGGATTTGGCTGATGGTCATTTGAAGGCGCTCGCTAATATCGAAAATCATTCGGGGTTGAATGTTTGGAACCTCGGCACGGGTCAGGGGTATAGTGTTCTTCAAATTATTCGAGCATTTGAACAGGTAAGCGGGAAAAATATCGCTTTTGAAGTGGTCGGCCGTCGGGATGGGGATATAGCGGAGTGCTGGTCAAATTCTGATAAAGCTCTGCGAGAGTTGAATTGGAAAGCGGAGCGCGGGCTTTTAGAAATGATCGAAGATGCATGGCGTTGGCAATCTAGTAATCCGCATGGCTACGGAAATTCTTCCCGGGATTAGTCGATGAAGCGATTCATTGATTTTTTGCTGGCGACGTTTGCTTTATTTTTGTTCGCAATTCCGATGTTGGTGGTTGCGGTGCAAATACGAAGAAAAATTGGTGGCAGGATTTTATTTCGACAGGCTCGCCCCGGACTTAAAGGGGAGATAATCGAGATTATAAAATTCAAAACGATGACGGATGATTGTGACTCGACCGGTCGCCTGCTGCCAGATTCCCAGCGACTCACTCCTTTTGGCTCTTTTCTTCGATCTAGTAGTTTGGATGAGCTGCCGGGCCTATGGAACGTAATTAGAGGCGATTTGAGTCTAGTGGGACCTCGCCCACTGCTGGTGGAGTATCTGCCTCTTTACACGCCAGAGCAGGCGCGGCGGCATGATGTGAGGCCCGGCGTTACAGGCTGGGCACAAGTTAATGGGCGCAACGCACTAAGTTGGGAAGAAAAATTCGAGCTCGATGTCTGGTATGTCGATAACAGGACGCTATGGCTTGATATAAATATTCTGTGGTTAACAGTGCGAAAAGTTCTGGCGCGCGATGGCATCAATGCCGCTGGTGAAGCTACGATGCCTCGTTTCACGGGGTCGATCGTTGTGAGGAGGGAGCCATGATGTCTTCGCTATATGGTGTTTACGGAGCGAGTGGCTGTGGACGCGGCATCATGCCGCTCGCTCGAAAACAACTGCAACAGGGAGGCATTTCGTTAGATCGGCTGGTTTTTGTGGATGATCGACCTGAAGCCAGCTTAATCAATGGACATCGGGTGCTTAGCTATGCCGAATTTATGCAGGAGGACGCCGATGTACGCCATGTTGTATTGGCCATCGCCGACAGTGCAGTTCGCGAGAAGCTTGCGGCGCGCTGTGCCCTCGATGGGGTGAAGCCATGGACGGTAAGAGCGGAAAATATTGTTCTCATGGACGGTGTGGTTTTGGGTGAGGGTGCAGTTCTTAGTCCTTTTGTCGCGATAACTTCCAACATTCGAATAGGACGGCATTTCCACGCTAATCTTTTTAGTTACGTCGAGCATGACTGTGTGATTGGTGATTTTGTCACGTTCGCACCGGGCGTTAAATGCAATGGCAATGTACTTATTGAAGAACACGTCTACGTTGGTGCTGGCGCGGTCATCAAGCAGGGCAGGCCGGGCAAGCCCCTCGTCATTGGTCGAAGTTCGGTAATTGGCATGGGAGCTGTTGTCATTTGTGATGTTCCGCCGGGTACCACCGTCGTTGGCAACCCTGCTAAACCACTTCTGAGAGGTTGATCTGTTGTGTTGAATACCCCTTTTTCCCCTTGGCCCAGCTTTGCCTCTGAAGAGGCCGCAGCTGTACAACGTGTATTGTTGTCCAACAAAGTCAACTACTGGACTGGTTCGGAATGTCGCGAATTCGAAAAGGAATTTGCAGTATGGGCCGGCACCATGCACGCCGTCGCATTGGCTAATGGGACATTAGCATTAGAGCTAATTCTCAAAGGCATGAACATCGGCCCTGGTGACGAGGTGATTGTCACACCGCGCACCTTCATCGCCAGCGTCTCGTGCGTCGTGAATGCTGGGGCAACGCCTGTGTTCGCGGATGTCGATATCGAGAGTGGGAATTTGTCGGCAGAGACTATTGAGCGCGTGATAACACCGCGGACAAAGGCTGTCATCTGCGTGCACCTCGGTGGGTGGCCCTGCGACATGGATCCGATCATGGCGCTCGCCGCCGCGCACGGCTTCAAGGTCATTGAAGACTGTGCGCAGGCGCACGGTGCACGTTACAAGGGTAAATCTGTCGGATCAATTGGGCATGCGGGTGCTTGGTCTTTCTGCCAAGACAAGATCATGACCACCGGCGGGGAAGGCGGCATGGTCACCACCGACGACGAAGAGTTGTGGCGCACCATGTGGCAATACAAGGATCACGGAAAGAGCTACGAAGCCGTATACGAGCGAGAGCACCCGCCGGGCTTTCGCTGGGTGCACGAGAGTTTTGGCACCAACTGGCGAATGCTGGAGTTGCAGGCTGTCATCGGCCGCATTCAATTGCGTCGCATGACGGATTGGACTGCCGCGCGCACGCGTCATGCGCAGGCCTTATGGGAAGCTGCACGGCCTCATGCTGCGGTTCGTGTGCCTGTTTTTACGAACCACGAAGCGGCTGGCAGTGTTCATGCACACTACAAATGCTATGTCTATGTGCAGTCCAAGAAGTTGGCCGTTGGTTGGAGCCGAGATCGAATCGTCGAAGCCATTCAAGCACAGGGTGTGCCTTGCTACCAGGGCTCGTGTTCCGAGGTGTACCTAGAGCGTGCATTCGATGACACTGGCTGGCGGCCGGCTGGTCGATTGGCGGTCGCGCGCGAGCTGGGTGAGACCAGCCTGATGTTCTTGGTTCATCCGACTTTGACTTCGATCGAAATGAACATGAGTTGTCAGGTCATCGCACGAGTGCTAGCAGAGGCGTCTGCGTGAGGAGGTGGGGCCGCCTCGCGGCCCACGTGATCTTATGGCGTTGGCTGCTGGCTATCGCCATGCTGACGCTTCTGGTGATCAGTTTGCTTCCTGCATCTATTTCAGTACCGAGCACGGGCTGGGATAAAAGCAATCACGCGCTAGGCTTTGCTGTGCTGGCGTTTCTTGCACATTGGGCGCGACCTACGAATGCCCTGATTGGACTATTGGGACTCTTTAGCTATGGAGCCTTGATTGAGGTGTTGCAGTCACTGACACCTACTCGCTATGCCGAATGGAGTGACCTGTGGGCAGATGGCGTGGGACTACTGATCGGTGCGGTTTCTGCCTCAATGGTGCAGGGACTGGCTGCCGAGCGCTCATGCTAGACATGATGGTCGCCCTATAGGCGAAGGAGGGCCCGCCTCCGGTATCGTGGATTGCGCACTCTGAGAGAGTGCCGCGCCACATGCGGTGGGGTTCCCCAGCCGCAAGCCGTATGGAAACAACCCATGGACGGGAGTGTCAATTTCTTCGTTGGTGGATCAAGGACCGCCATTTCGGTTGCAGTGTATGAAGCTGGGCGAAAGCCGAGCCGTTTCGTGGACACCCTCGGGCCTGATGTGCAGGGGGGATTTTAAGACGCTGCGCAAATACGGTCCGACGCGGCAGGTGAGCGTGGTAACGGCGATGGCGCTGATGCGGTGAAAAATGGCCCCTGTACGCTCGGCCAACGTCGAGTGAAGGACTTAGGATGCAGCGAAGGAACGTATTGATCGGTGGGTTGCTTGCCCCAACGGACAGCAGCGTCTCGGCGCGTGTCAACTCGGAGCTCATGCAGCAGCGAGAGTCGCCCAGTAGGGCAAAGGAAGCGGCGCAGACCGGGTATGACAGCGTCACTGCTCAAGCCGTTCTCGACAGCGTGCGGCCGATGCAGGACTTTGCGGCCCTGCGTGACTACACCGGCGGGGCGTCAGGCGTGCGGGTCACGGGCCGTGGAATCGCTGGCCCATTCTATGTCGATCCCTCTGACGTGTCCTCAGCTGACAACAGCGGAACGATCATCGTGGACGCTTCAGGGCGCCGTTGGAAGCGCGATTTCACGGGCCCGCTTCGTCCTGAGATGTTCGGTGCGAACGGTGGTCCGAACGATGCCGCTGCTTTCAATGCCGCACTTACTGTCTCAGGGGCCTTGCTGTTGGCCGATGGTGCGACATACACATTTACCACCGGATTGAAGCGGACCGGTTCAATCTGGTTGATGGGAAATGCGCGGCTGGTTTTTAATTTCTCGGGTGCGCCTGGTCTGACCTGCGTCGGCTCTGCAGGACAAGTGGCACGCTTTGTAGATATTATTTTCGACGCGGGCTCAGCCCAGGGCCGGACGCGAGCGGTCGCGCTGCAGATCGCCGGCTACGATTCGGTGATCTTTACACGGACGTCGGGGACTCGGCAGCACAACACCAACACGTCAACGACTCGATTCGTGAACATGGTGAACTGCTTCGACGCGGTCGTAGAAGGCGGCTCGTACTCGGATATCACAGCACTTGGCGACGGCAGCGTGGGAAACGGGCAAGGCGCGGTTCGTGCCATTTACGCTACTGGCGACAGGCACCTAGGAATGGTGCATGTTCACAGCGGCACCTTGTTCGAGAACATCCACACTGTAAGCTCCGGGGGTATGCCGATCGTCGAAGACGCCGATGCGGTGGTAGTTCAGAACGTCGGAGCGTTCAAGCACGATGCGTGGGTGGATCGATGCCGCTTCCGAAACGTGGGCAAGCGGGGGCTGAAGTCGCAGGCAAATGGCGACAGCTTAACCATGTTCACCGGCAACACCGTCGATTCGGCCTGGACTGTCTCCAACCCCGATTCGATGACGAACAACGGCATGTACGCCATGGTGTCCGCGTACGGCGGAAACCTTGTGACACGGGATAACTATGTGTCCGGGCCCATTTGCTACTTCGAAGAATCCGTCAACTGCAAGAGCGTGAGCTCTTCGGGCAATGTTCATGTCGGCGGCTATGTCAATGGGGTTGTGAATAACTTAACTCGCCCCTACCACCACACCAATATCAGCGAGAGCTTTTTATGTTTTGGGAACCGGCGCAACAGTGCTGTCGCTGGATATGCGTCAGGGGCTGCCGCTGGAGCATTTGATGCCATTGCCGCGGCGAATTCCTTCACGTCGCGTGCGTCATCGATGGAGTTTGTCCATGCTCGCCACCTGGTCGTTGCTGCAAATGTTCTAAGGGCCACCGACAGCGGGGGGCCGTCCATCCGGGTGCATCAGTCGATCGGCAGCTTCGCAGGGGTGGGCTGCGTAATGGCGGGTTTTCAGGACGGTTACTATTTTGATGCCTCCATCCCGGTTGCCTTTTCCAACGCTATCGTGGGCAACACGTTCGATGTGAGTCGTAACCCCGTATCGAACTTCGCTCCTTTTTCCGCGCAACTTCAAGCGACGTCTGGAAACATGCGCAACACTCCCCATTCGGGAATGGTGGCGGCGAAGCTGTCACAGACGACTGGCCAGGTGGGCCCTTCTGGGTCCTCGGCGGCGCTGCCGTTGCAGCCGGCGCTCTACGAGGTAGTCCGTGTGAATGGGATCGTCTACCACCGGCCGCTCTACAACGCGTCAGCTTGATGGTGTTGCGTGGCCTCCCGCAAGCGCTCGCCACATCAAGCAGAGATCAAAAACGGCTCGGCTTTTGCCCAGCTTCACACACTGCAATCGAAATGGCTGTCCTCAATCCAAACCAACGAAGAATTGTGTGGCGCGGCACTCTCTCAGAGTGCGCAATCCACGATACCGGACGCGGGCCTTCGTTCGCCTCTAGGGCGACCATGATGTCTAGCTGAGATTAGCGATGGTGCCATACCGCGCAGATTGTCACTAGTTCAGGGAAAGATACAAGCTCAAGGGGCCTGCGATAGGCCCTTCGAGATTGGTTCCCGGAGGCTCTAGGTGTGAAGCGTCAAGAGGTTGTTTCTTGACGAGTTGAGTCTGGACATGGGCGCGATGCCGCCAATGCCGCTATGCGGCCGGTGCCAGTTGTAGTGGTGCTGCCAGCTTGCCAGGGCATCGGTGCGCTGGGCTGTGTTCTGGTAGGTCCAGCCGTAGGCCCATTCGCGTAGCGCAGACTGAATGAACCGCTCGGCCTTGCCGTTGGTCTGTGGACGGTCGGGTCGCGTGAAGCTGTGCTTGATGCCCAGCTCGACACATGCTGCTCGGAAGTCGCGCGAGCGGAACGCTGAACCGTTGTCCGTCAGCAGGCGCTTGACGGTGATGTCCAGTCGCGCGTGGTAGGTCACCGCATTGCGCAGGAACAGGACCGCCTGCGCCTGCTTTTCGTCCGGGTGCATAGCGGTGAACGCCAGCCTTGCGTGGTCATCGATGGCCACGAACAGCGTCTCCCAGCCTGCACCGTCAACAGAGTCTTTTCGATTGCCGGTGACACGGTGACACGGTGGCTGGGGCGCACGATGCACCCAAGCTTCTTGGTGTCGATATGCAGCAGATCGCCAGGCGCTTCGTGCTCGTAGCGCACGATCGGCTCTGCAGGCGCCAGGCCGCTCAGCTTGGACATGCCCGCTCGCACCAGAACGCGGCTGACCGTCGATGCCGAGACGCCCACGCTGCGTGCAATGCGCGCCTGCAGCATTCGACGCTTGCGTAGCTCGATGATGAGCAACGCCTTGCTTGCGTCGATGGCCTTGGGGCAGCGCAGGGGCCTGGAGGAGGCGTCGGCCAAGGCTGCTTCGCCGCCCGCCAGGTAGCGACCCAGCCACTTCCTGGCCTTGGGCGCAGTAACTCCGTGCGCAGCTGCAGCTCGCACGGCATCCAAGCCTTCCAGAGTCATCTGCTTGACCATCTCGATTCGGCGGGCAAAGGTAAGTCCGGCAAGTTTATGCGTGTTCATCCGGTTGAGAGTCCTGAGTCGATTGGGTGTTTGGCGACTTCCAGTCGCTCAAACCCAATTCGGATGAACACCGGATACAACCTATTGGAGCTTCACATCTAGGCCGCTTCTTCCTTGTACTTGTATTCGGTGTATCGATAGCCACCGTACTTGTAGCCATAATTGCCATAGTGCCGACGCGAGAGGTCCATGCCATTAAAGACCACGCCATTGACCTGCTGACCTGCGTGCGCAAGCCGCTTGATGCTCTCGTTGAGCTCACCCAGTTGGGTGAGGTTGTCACGCGCGACTAGCAACACGGCGCCCGCATGTGCGGCAACCGCGGCCGCATCAGCGGCCACGAGCACTGGTGGGCTATCGATCACCACCAGATCGTAGCGTTTCGAGAAATCATCGAGCAGTTCACCCAGCGCGGACGACAGCATCATGTTCGCGGGATTGAATGGGTACGCGCCAGTCGTCAGGACGTCAAGGCTCGGGATCACTTGAGTATGGATTGCCTGCTCGGGCGTCAAGTCTCCTGCTAGCACCTCCGCCAACCCACCCTTGCGTGGCAAGCCGAAGGCCTTTTGAAGGTGACCCTTGCGCAAGTCGGCGTCAATCAGCAGCACACGTTTGCCGGCTTGCGCCATGATGACGGCGAAATTCCCGGAGACGAAACTCTTGCCAACACCTGGTGTCGCGCCGGTGATGAGCACGCGGTTGTTGCCGCTCTCCATCAGGGTCAATTGCAGGGAAACACGCAGATTGCGCAGGCTCTCAATAGCAAGGCTTTCGGGGGAGGTCACCGCCAGCAATTGAACACCCTTCGCGCCACCTGCAATGTGCTCCAAGATCGTTTCCTGCTCGAGTGCGAGCGGCACGACGGAATAGACGTTCAGGCCAAGGCGGTCCTCGATTTCCTGAGGATTGCGGATGCCGCTCGAAAGCTTGCTCCGGAGGATGGCAAGGGCAACACCGGTCAACAGCCCCAGAACCAGAGATAGGGCGACGACCAGCGGTTTTTGTGGCTTGACCGCTCTTCTGGGTTCGACGGCAGTGTCGAGCAGTCGCACGTTGCCGATTTTCCCTTCCTTCACAAGGCGCAACTGCAATGAACTGTTGAGCATCGACTTGTAGAGCTCGCCGTTGACACGAACATCACGCTCAAGCCGCAGTGCGTCCCGCTGGATGACGGGCATCGCACTGACTCGGGTTTCGAGGCCTTCGATTTCGTGGCGAACGGCTGCAATCTGACCATCGATCATGCGGACCTTCGGATTGCTTTCGGTGAACCGCGACAACAACTCACGTCGCAGTTGCTGTGACTCCAACAGCTTGGTCTGCAGTTGCACCGACATGGTCAGTGCTGCCTTGGCCTCTTCATCAAAGGCCACGGTGCCATTCTGATTGCGGAACCGTGCGTAGGCATCTTCCGAGCCTTCAAGTTGCTGCTTGAATTCGGGCAGTTGCCGATCAAGGAACTCGATAGTTTTTTCGGCTTCAGCTGCCTTGCGCTCTACGTTCTGGCGAACGTATTGAGCGCCGATCTCATTGAGTGTGCGCTGGAGGCGGTCGCGATCGCTGTCTTCGAGCGAAGCGCTGATCACATTCGATTGCTTACCTTGTTCGGCGAGCTGAAGACGTTTCTGAAGATCTTCGGTAGTGGCGAGCAGGGAAGCGCGCGAAACCAGAAATTCAGCGCCAGGCTTACCGTCAAGCCGAGAAACGACCAATGTGATTGTGCCTGTGGGCAGTTGTTGACTAAGTACCTTGCCCACAGTGCCTGTTAGCGACTCAGCAAGATCGGGGTGGGTCAGTGTGTATTGGTCTCCAGCCAGCGCGGTAATCGTGAAAGGTTTCTGCTCTTCGAGTGTGGGGGGCACGTTGAACTTTGTAATGTCGATAGCTTCGGTGCCAGAAACATATCCACCCATGCCCAGAAAGCCGGGGTTCGATAGTTCCTTCGCGCGCCTCGCAAGCCATTCGCCGATGATCGGTAGATAGCGTGGTTGCGCATCGATGTACAACTGCTTTGCCTCGACCGCGCCCCCGATGACCATCCGTGAACGGATGATCTGGATTTCGCCCGTAGCCGGCGTCTTCACATCGAAGAGATTCGCTGTGTCGCCAAGAAAATTCTTGGCGTCGGGAGCAGAGTCTTCAACCTGAATCAGCAGGTTGGATTGGTAGATGGGGGTGGCCAGGAGCGCGTAAGCCGTGCCGATCGCGAGGGCAACCGCGGTGACACCCGCAACCAGCCATTTGCGATCGAGCAGGATGTCCAGGTACTCGGACAGATTGATCGCATCGTCGTCATCGTCGCGAGTGAGTGCTGCGGAGAGGGGCGAAGTGGAAGCAGATGGAGTCATGAGAGTTTGCGGATGCGTCCGGCCCAAGCTTGGGCGCCGTCAGCGATAAGTTGCAGGGCGTGCTCGAAGGCCGGACGGCCCATGCGATACGGATCGGGAATGTCAACGCGTGCGACTTCGCCCAGGCGAAACAGCTTGCCCCGGGTCAACGGATGGCGCTGTCCGATATGAATCCGCTGAGCTTCGTCCATCGCAAGAATGAGGTCGGCCTGCTGGCACATCTGCGCTGTCAGTTGGCGGGCCCGGTGGGCCTCGATGTCGATGCCGCGTTCGGCCATGAGTTTGCGTGCGATCGGATCTGCTTGGTGCCCAACCAAGGCTCCAGTTCCCGCTGACGTGACTTGGATCTGCGGCAACGCTGCAGCAATCAATGCTTCCCCCATCGGGCTACGGCAGATGTTGCCAATGCATACCACCAGAACAGATTTCATGAGACTTGGCTCCCTGCGAAGGCTTGTGCCTCTGTTGTCAGACTTAGCGTAGTGCGTGCCGTGTGCTTCATTTCCCGCATGGATCACCTGTCATACGGAAATGTCCTCACCATTTGTTCTTCGTTGAGCGATTGGATTGCACCATCTAGCTAGAGAGCCGAAGGATGGCTGGGCACGCCCCGTGGCATTGTAGTCAGGGCATTGGCGGCCAGAGCCGCGCGGATGTGTTCAAGCCGTGGGCGTTCTAGGCTCGAATCAGTCATGGTTGCCAACGGGACAACTGACCCATGTGCTGATTAGCGCGTCTATGACCAAAGTCATGTCGATGCAAAAGATACAAAAAATGACATTGTGAGTGTCGCGAATCCCCTGAATTGGGGGGGAGG
>NZ_QXMN01000276.1:0-860 GCF_003581445.1 Acidovorax cavernicola
GGGCACAATCCAGCAGCACGGTTCGATAATGCATCGTAATTCATTCGGAGACCTTCCATGCTGAAAGGCAAAACTGCTCTCGTCACTGGATCCACCAGCGGCATCGGCCTGGGCATCGCCAAGGCCCTGGCACAACAGGGCGCGAACATCGTGCTCAACGGTTTCGGCGACGTCGACGGTCCGCGCGCCGAAGTACAGGCCGCGGGGCACGCGGCCGGCGCCAAGGTCGCCTACCACGGCGCCGACATGACACGCGTGGCCGACATCGAGGACATGGTCGACTACAGCGTGCGCAATTTCGGCCAGGTCGACATCCTGGTGAACAACGCCGGCATCCAGCATGTCGCGCCCATCGAGGACTTCGCCCCCGAGCGCTGGGATGCGGTCATCGCCATCAACCTGTCGAGCGCTTTCCACGCCACGCGCCTGGTGCTGCCGGCCATGCAGGCCGCGGCGAACGGCAAGGGCTGGGGCCGGATCATCAATGTGGCCTCAGTGCATGGCCTCGTGGGTTCGGCGCAGAAGTCCGCCTACGTGGCCGCCAAGCACGGCCTGATCGGGCTGACCAAGGTCTGCGCGCTGGAAAACGCGACCACGGGCATCACCTGCAACGCGATCTGCCCGGGCTGGGTGCTCACACCGCTGGTGCAAAAGCAGGTCGAGGCCAAGGCCGCGGACCAAGGCATCAGCATCGAGGAAGCGACCCGGCAGCTGCTGGCCGAAAAAGAGCCTTCGCTGCAGTTCACCACGCCCGCAGAACTGGGCGCGCTCGCGGTCTTCTTCTGCTCGCCGGCCGGCGCCAATGTGCGCGGCGTGGCGTGGAACATGGATGGGGGCTGGGCAGCGCAGTGATCGTAGCC
>NZ_QXMN01000277.1:0-856 GCF_003581445.1 Acidovorax cavernicola
ACCAGCCGCAATGCCGGAAGCTGCGCCATGCACGGACCGGACAGACCGGTCGTGCCGTTGGTCACCACGGCGACGACTTCATGTCGCGCACCAGCGGCGATGGCGGCGGCATCGGGGCCGTCCGGATGGTAGTGAAGGATGTAGCTCGAGGAAAGCGCGTCGCGGGTTTCCTGCGGCAACGGGATCAGTGCCAGAACATGGTGTGCCATAGAGGGTGTGCTCCGAAACTAGACTGCGGCGATGGGAGCTGAAGCCGACATGACCTCCTTGGTCGCGCCCTTCCAGCCGGTTTCGGTGAGGTCAAAGACGATGCCATCGGGCATGCGGTACTTGACCTCGTAAAAGACGTTCGGATCGGCTTCCTTGCGCCCCGTCAGATAGCTGCCGCCGGCGGCCTTGATCCGCTCTTCGGCCGCCTCCAGGTTGTCGACCCACATGCCGAAGTGGATGACACCGCGCACATCCTTCAGCCCCGCGTAGCCCGGCACGGTCTCATCCTTGAAGTTGAGCAGCGCCACATTCATGACCCCATCCGTCATATACCAGCCGCGCATCGCGCGCCCGGCGCGAGTCATGCCGAAGGCCTGCTCGAAGAACTGCGCCGCGGCCTCTGGATCGCTGACCGAAAGCGCTATATGCCTGAGTTTTTCCATGCCTATCTCCTTTTTTGAATGCCACATTGAACATGGCAATGTTACTCAAAAAAGTTGAATTTGGTACACCAAATTTGATTTTGGTGTATCAGATGAGAAAAAACGCCAAGCCACACTGGATTCGATGGACTGTGCACGCCGGCTGTAACGCTCGTCGTACTTCGCCATGAAAAACACCCCAATGATTGGACTTCTGTCCAACC
>NZ_QXMN01000278.1:0-851 GCF_003581445.1 Acidovorax cavernicola
TTTATGAATTCTGCAAAAGGCCTGCACTGGGCAATGGACCATCTCAGCGGATTAGAACCGTGAGCCGTCGTCCTCGTTCTCTTTCACCGGGCGCCCACCCCTCCGGCAACAAATTGAAGAACCTCAGGATATGTTGTTGACGGCAGGCCAACCACATATCCGCCCGCGCGGTTGCCTATGTGGTCTTAGCGGTCCCAAATCTATACGGCGGGGAACAATTCACCACTGTGGTGTAGACTGGTGCATTAGCTCTTCAGCTTGGAAAACAGCCATGCGGACTCAGACAAAACATCATGACGGCAGCGCGCAGGAACGTACAGTTCGGGCCTCCATCAGCTTCCCAGAGAACCAGTACCAAGTACTGGAAAGGATCGCTGCAGAGAACAAGGTCTCTCTTGCTTGGGTAGTACGCGATGCGATTGATGGCTACTTGAAGTCTAGGTGGCCCCTTTTCCCGCAAGGCACTGATGCCGAAGATGCGCAGCAAATAGGCGAGAGATCGTGAACAAATTTTTTGAGAAAAACGGGGAAGAGATCAGGGTGTTATCCCTGTTCTCAGGTTGCGGCGGCATGGACTTTGGCGTAGAAGCGGCAGGCGGTCATGTCATCTTCTCGAACGACATCCTTGCAGACGCCTGCAACACATTGAAGAAGTACTTCCCTGGCGCTGATATCCGCAATGCGGACATCTCTGGAATTCAGGTATTTCCCGATGCAGACATCGTCGTGGGGGGCTACCCGTGCCAATCTTTTTCGATGGCGGGCAATCGGGACCCTGAGAAGGATGAGCGTACGAACCTATACAAGCAATTCCTGCGGGTAGTGGGCATCGTCCGCCCAAAGTATTTTGT
>NZ_QXMN01000279.1:0-843 GCF_003581445.1 Acidovorax cavernicola
CTCCATGTTGACCAGTTCGCCCTTGCGCTCGCCCAGGGCCTGCATCACGCCGCCCTGGCTGGTTTCTTCGACGTCAGCCGTGACCAGCTCGATAGGCTCGTGCTTTTCACCGTTGATTTCGCGGAACACGACGCGCGGCTTGGACACTGCGAGCTCATAGCCTTCGCGGCGCATTTCTTCCAGCAGAATGGTCAGGTGCAGTTCACCGCGGCCCGACACTTCGAAAATGCCGTCTTCGTCGGTTTCCTTGACGCGCAGGGCCACGTTGGAACGCAGTTCCTTTTGCAGGCGGTCCCAGATCTGGCGGCTGGTCACGAACTTGCCTTCACGGCCCGCCAGAGGCGAGTTGTTCACGCAGAAGTTCATGGTCAAGGTCGGTTCGTCGATCTTGAGCATGGGCAGCGGCTGGGGGTTCAGCGGGTCGGTGATGGTTTCACCGATGCCCAGGTTTTCGATGCCGTTGACCAGCACGATGTCGCTGGGGCCGGCTTCGTTGACCTGCACGCGGTCGATACCCTGGAACTTGTGGATCTGGTTGATCCGGCCCTTGTAGGCCTTGCCGTCGGGACCGGCCATGACTTGCACTTCCTGGCCCATCTTGATGGTGCCCTGGGTGATGCGGCCCACGCCGATACGGCCCACGAAAGTCGAGTAGTCGAGTGCCGAGACCTGCATCTGCAGGGGCGCAGCGGCGTCGCCCTGCACCGAAGGCACGTGGTTCAGGATGGTGTTGAACAGGGCCGACATGTCGGTGCCCCACTGCTCACCGGGAGCGCCTTCTTCGGTCGACGACCAGCCGTTGATGCCCGAAGCGTACACCACGGGGAAGTCCAGCTGTTCATC
>NZ_QXMN01000280.1:0-841 GCF_003581445.1 Acidovorax cavernicola
GGTGTCCTCGTCAAGGGGCCCCTCTTGCTCTGCATGCGCAAAAAGCGCCTTGGTGTCGGGCAAGCTCTTGTTGTTGCCCTCCAGGCGCGATGACGACCAGGACAAGTCGATGAGCAACTGCTCCAGGACCTCGCGGACATAGGTTCCCGCCGGCAGTTGGTCCCGGCTGCGGCCGGCGTTGAACAAGTCCGCGGCCAGCTGCGAAGGCAGCAAGCTGGACTGGTTCGGGATGTAGCTGCCTACAAAACTGCTTTCGTAGCCTACCGGAGTGCGGGTTCGCAGAGGCGCGCGAAGCGTTTCGATCAAAGGCATGGTCGCCGGCGACCACTGCAGCAGAGCAGGCCCTGCCGGCGAGTGGGTGGCTGAAGGCGAGGCCCCCAGTGCTGCCTTGGCGGCTTCCGTGGCCACGTAACGGGTGGACCGGCCGTCCCCCAGCTTCTCCAGAAAGCCAGCGGCCAGGAGCTCTCGCAAGGCCCGGTTGATGGTGGGCCGCGAAGTCTGGAGGGCTTGCTCCAGTGAACCAGGGCGAATGGGCTCGCCCGCAGCAATGGCCAGGCGAAGCAACGCTTCGTGACGGGGCGACAGGGAAGGGGAAGTCATTGAGAAGGAAATCTTGTCAATCTCGTCACAATGACAAGAATAGGCTTTAATCTTATCGAGGCGAGAAGCCGATGACAAGATTAATGCTTGGATGACAAGAACGCTTCAGGGTGCTCGGGGCATTGCAGCCTAGAGAGGGGCGCTTGAGATGGGTGTCGGCGACAAAGAGCGGCCTGCAGATTCCATCCATGAACACCGCCAAGTCGTTCCCCGGCCGTTGCGATGGGCCGCGGCGCAAGGG
>NZ_QXMN01000281.1:0-838 GCF_003581445.1 Acidovorax cavernicola
CTATTGGAGTGGCGTGAGCTGAAAGTGCATGAACTGCCAGCCGGCAGCGGTGCGGCGCACGATCTGCGTGACCATGCCGCGCAGCTCGCTCAGGCTGCCGTCGGGCGCACGCATGTGGTTGCAGATCGCGCCCGTCATCACGGCCGCGTCGTCGCCCAACACGCGGATCTCGAGGGGGCCGCGCTCTATGGCCGCAAAGCCGCGCCTGGCCTCGATATGCGCGAGCAGCGCGGCCTTGTCGTGCACCAGGCCCACGCTGTGGATGTGCACCAGGTCAGCGGCAAACATCTGGTCAAGCGCTGGCAGATCCAGCGCCACCAATGCCGACTGGCGCCTGCGCTCCAGATCGAGGCATGCGGCGCGCACCGCGATCTCGCCAGACTGCGCGGGCGCGGACATCAGACCAGGCCCTCGTACGATCCGCCGTCGAGCTGCAGGTTCTGGCCGGAGATGTAGCCCGCCAGCGCACTGCACAGGAATGCGCAGGCCGCACCAAACTCCTCGGGCTGGCCCATGCGCCCCGCGTTGATGGACGCGGCGATGCGCAGCCGAGCCTGCTCGTGCGTGATGCCGTCGGCGGCCATCATGCGCTGGGCCATGAACTCCTGGCGCGGCGTGTCGATGCGCTCGGGCAGCAGGTTGTTGATGGTCACGTTGTCGACCACCACTTCGGCGCTGATGGCCTTGCTGATCGCGGTCAGCGCGGTGCGCGCCGAAGTCGACAGCCCCATGATGTAGTGCGGGGTCTTCACCATCGCGGACGTGATGTTGATGATGCGGCCGAACCTGCGCGCGCGCATGCCGGGCACATAGGCGCGCATGAGCTGCACGCCCGGAA
>NZ_QXMN01000282.1:0-802 GCF_003581445.1 Acidovorax cavernicola
TTGCTGTCGGCATTCGCCGTCGGCGTGTCGTTGATGATCAGCACCGTCAGCGTGCCGTTGGCCACATCGCCGTCGCGGTCTGTCACCGTCAGTGCGATCGCCTCGGTCACTTCGGCGCCCCCGCTGTGGGTCTGCGCCGCGCCCAGCGTGAAGCTGTAGTCCACCGTTCCACCCGTCACCACGCCGTTGGGCAAGGTCGTGCCGGTGAAGCCCGTCAGCGTCAGTTGACCGCTGGGCGTGTTGATCACCAGCGGCGATCCGGGGCTCAGCCCCTGAAGCTGCGCCAGCGTGATCGTCGTGCCGCCTACGTTGATGCTTGCCACGCCGTCCGGCGAGGTGATCGCGAAGGTGCCTGCCGTCGTCTCGCTTGTGTCGCCTGCGCTGGTCAGGCCCGCTTCGTACACGGTCACCTGACCCGTCGCCGCGCCGTTGCCGTCGTTCACAGTCACGCCCGGTGTGTCGTTCGCGCCGTTGATGGTGATCGTCAGCGTCGCGGTCGAGGTGTCGCCGTCTGCGTCGGTGATGGTGTAGGTCACCACCTCGGTCAGCGTCTCACCTACCGTCAGCGCCTGTACGCGCGCATCGGCATTGTTCAGCGTGTAGGTGTACGTGCCATCCGCGTTCAGCACGATGCTGCCGTAGGTCGTGGTGATCGACGAACCCACTGTGCCTGCCGCACCGCCGAAGCTCACGCCCGTCACCGGCACGTTGTTGCTGTTGTCCGCGCCGTCGCGGTCGTTCGTCTTCACGCTGCCCGACACCGTATTCGGCGTGCCGTCTTCGGTGATGGCATTGCTGTCGG
>NZ_QXMN01000283.1:0-801 GCF_003581445.1 Acidovorax cavernicola
TTCAGCCTCTACGGCTTCAAGCAGCTGCTCGACAAGAAGGCCGTGAGCGTGGTGCAGTACGACACCAACCGCGTCGGCGGCATCACGGCCGCGCACAAGATCAACGCGCTGTGCGAAGCCTATTCGGTGCCCGTGATTCCGCACGCCGGCCAGATGCACAACTACCACCTGACGATGAGCACGCTGGCCTCGCCCATGGCCGAGTACTTCCCGATCTTCGACGTCGAAGTCGGCAACGAGCTGTTCTGGTACATCTTCGACGGCGAGCCGATCGCCGACAACGGCTTCCTGCAGCTGCGCGACGACGTTCCCGGCCTGGGCCTGACGCTCAAGACCGAGTACCTCGACCAGTTCGACATCATCGAATAAGGAGCCGCGCCATGCCTGGACTTTCCAACCCGCGCTACCGCGGCATCTTCCCGGTCGTGCCCACGACCTTCCACGAAGACGGCACGCTCGATCTGGCGAGCCAGAAGCGCTGCATCGACTTCATGATCGACTCGGGCGTCGACGGCCTGTGCATCCTGGCCAACTTCTCCGAGCAGTTCCTGCTGGGCGACGACGAGCGCGAAACGCTCACGCGGCTGGCGCTCGAGCATGTGGCCGGGCGCGTGCCCGTGATCGTCACCACCACGCACACCAGCACCGCGATCTGCGCGGCGCGCAGCCGGCGCGCGCAGGACATGGGCGCGGCGATGGTGATGGTCATGCCGCCGTACCACGGTGCGACGTTCCGCTTCAGCGACACGCAGATCCACCGCTTCTTCGCGGGCGTGTCCGACGCGATCGACATTCCCATCA
>NZ_QXMN01000284.1:0-799 GCF_003581445.1 Acidovorax cavernicola
CTGCTGCGCCTGGCCCCGGCCGCGCATGGGCATGACCATGCCGACCATGGCGCGGAAAGCCCGCCCGACATCTGGATGCACCGCAGCGCCCAGGCCGCACCCGCCGCGCTCGACGCGGCCCAGCTCACGCGCGCCGGCTGGCGCCAGGTTGTCGCGCGCTTCGATGCGGGCGTGACCCGGCAGCCGCGCTAGCGTTCTTTCGCCGCCGCCTTTTTCCTGATGCCTTCCCGCTGCCGGCGCGCAGCGTGCCTTTCGTTGGAGTCGTACGCCCATGTCCCCCATTCTCAGCCGCCGCCGTTTGCTGCAAGCCGGCCTGGCCGCCCCTGCCGCGCTGACGCTTTTTCCTCTGGCCGCGCAGGCGCGCCGGCTGCGCATAGGCATTACGCTGCACCCGTACTACAGCTATGTCAGCAACATCGTCGGTGACCTGGCCGACGTCGTGCCGCTGATTCCGGCGGGCTTCAATCCGCACGCCTATGAGCCGCGCGCCGAGGACATCAAGCGCATCAACGGCCTCGATGTGGTGGTGCTCAACGGCATCGGCCACGACGACTTCGCCGAACGCATGATCGCGGCCAGCAGCAAGCCCAATCTGCCGGTCATCGAAGCCAATGCCCAGGTGCCGCTGCTGGCCGCCGTCGGCTCCTCCGCGAATGCGGGCCGCAGCGGCAAGGACAGCCAGGTCGTGAACCCGCACACTTTCCTGTCGGTGGCCGCGTCCATTGCCCAGGTCAACACCATTGCGCGCGAACTCGGCAAGCTCGATCCGGCGAACGCCGAGGCCTACCGCGCCCATGCG
>NZ_QXMN01000017.1:0-123107 GCF_003581445.1 Acidovorax cavernicola
GCGCAGGGGTGGGGGTCATGGTCTTGCTTCCTTTGGGTGTCGGTCGGTGAAGGGATCGTCGGAAAGACTAAGCAGCAGCAGCAGCAGCAGCAGCAGCAGCAGCAGCGGCACGCTTGCCCTTGGCAGGAGCGGCCGCCTTGCGCGGTGCGCGCGGCTTCCTGCTGGCGGGCGTCGCAGCAGAAGTGGCCGTGGCGGTGCGGGTCTTGGAGGCGGCGGGCGCCTTCGCGCGGCGCGGGGTCGCGGCCGCCTTGGCGGGCGCAGGCCTGGCTTCGACCTCGGCCTCCTTCACGACCACCGGCTTGGCAGCGCCCTCCACGCTCGGCAGCCGCTCAATCTGCCGCAGCGCCGCGCGCAAGTGGCCGATCAGTTCGTACGACTCTTCCTGCGACAGGATGCGGCGGCACGCGGTGAGGCCGAGGTCGAGCGATCCGGCGTAGCTCTGCACGGTGATGTTCAGCGCGTTGCCGTGGTACGGAATGGAGACCGGATAGAAGTGCGCCATGCGCGCGCCCGCCACGTAGAGCGTGGCGCCGGGGCCGGGCACGTTCGAGATCAGCACGTTCGCGGTGGGCGGCAACCGGCGCGCCAGGTTGGAGCGGCCGAACAGCGAGGCCAGGCTGGTCATGAGCCAGGGCGAACCGGTGATCGGCATGTCCACGCCGAGCACCGGCTTGAGCTCGCGCACCACCGCCTTGGCCGCCTCCGACGACGCATGGATCGCCTTGAAGCGTTCCGCCGCGTCGGCGATGTCGGTGGCCAGGTCGACACGCACCATCGACACCTGGTTGTTCATCGAATCGTCGCCCTCCGCGCGCAGGCTCACCGGCACGCCGGCGATCAGCGCTTCCTTCGGCAGCAGGTTGCGTTCCTTCAGGAAGCGGGCCAGTGCCTCGCTGCACATCGCCATCACGATGGTGTTGACGGTGCCGCCCACGCGCTTGCCCAGGGCCTTCAGCTCGTCGAAGGGGAGCGAGAGCGTGCTGTAGGAACGCTGGTTGGTGATGGCGTCGTTGAACATGCTCTTGGGCGCCATGCCCAGGCTCAAGCGGCGCTGGCCCTTGCCGGTCTGCTGGCTCGCGAGCACGCTGCCGGCCGCCGTGAGCGCGCGCGCGGCGGCCGGCAGCAGCTCGGCCAGCTTGCGGTACTGGCGCGCCGAGTTGGACACCGCCGCCTGCAGCAGCTCGGCCACGCCGAGCTGGTAGTGGCTGCCGTTGCCGCGCTTGCGGCGCGCGGGCGGCACCTCGCGCATCTGCGCCGTGGTGTCGTAGAGCACCTTGGCCAGCTCGGTGCCGGCCTTGCCGTCGACGCCGCTGTGGTGGGCCTTCGTGTAGAAGGCCACCTGGCCGTTCTCCAGTCCTTCGATGACGTACATCTCCCACAGCGGACGGCTGCGGTCGAGCAGGCTCGAATGCAGCCGCGCCACGAGGTGGTGCAGCTGTTCCATGGTGCCGGGCCGGCGCAGCGTGAGGCTGCGCACGTGGTAGTCGAGGTCGATGTCGTCGTCGTCGATCCACACCGGCTCGGCCAGCTCGAAGGGCATCTGCGCGAGCTTGCGTGTCAGCACCGACGCCAGGTGCAGTCGCTTGCCGAGCATGCCCTTCACGTCTTCGTAGTAGTCGCCCCGGTAGCCCTCGGGCAGGTCCAGGAGCATGAGGCTGCCGACGTGCATCGGCGTCTCGGGAGTTTCAAGGTGCAGGAACGACGCGTCCATGCTGCTCAGGTGGTCCATGGCGTGGCCTCTTTCGTCGGTGGATCGGTTGGGATTGAAAAGGCGGCTGCGCTCAGGCGGTGGCTGCGGCGACGGCCTGGTTGCGCAGCTCTTCGTCCATGAGGTCTTTCTTGGAGAGCTTGCCCACCGCTGTCTTGGGCAGCGCGGCGCGGATCTCCAGGGCCTGCACCATCTCGTGCTTGCCCACGCGTTCCTTGAGGAAGGCCTGCAGCTGCGCCAGCGTGAAGGGCTCGGCGCCGGCCTTGAGCATCACGAAGGCCTTGGGCGACTGGCCGCGGTATTCGTCGGCCACGCCGATCACCGCCACCTCGTTCACCGACGGGTGCTGGTAGATGGCTTCCTCGAGCACGCGCGGGTAGACGTTGTAGCCGCTGCACAGCAGCATGTCCTTGCAGCGGTCGACGATGAAGACGAAGCCGTCCTCGTCCATGTAGCCCACGTCGCCGGTGCGAAAGAAGCCGTCGAAGGTGGTGCTGTCGGCCGTGGCTTCCGGCTTGTTCCAGTAGCCCTTCATCACGTTGGGGCCCTGGATGCACATCTCGCCTTTCTCGCCCAGCGGCACGTAGCGCGTGGGATCTTCGAGGTCGAGCATCTTGATGACCACGCCCGGATGCGGAATGCCGCACGAGCCCGCCTTGCGCTGCCCGTGCGCGGGCGAGAAGGTGCCGGTCGGCGAGGTCTCGGTCATGCCCCAGCCTTCGGCTAGCCAGGTGCCGGTGATGGCACGGAAGCGTTCGCCGACCTCCATCGGCAGCGGCGCGCCGCCCGAGTTGCACAGCTTCAGCGAGTGCAGGTCGTACTGCGGCGTGTCGGGATCGCCGATGACGGCGGTGAACATGGTGGGCACGCCGCAGAAGGTGGTGAGCTTCTTCTCGGCGATGTCGCGCAGCGCGGCCTTGGGGTCGAAGCGCAGGTGCTGCACGATCTCGGCCGCCAGGCGCACGCCCAGCAGCAGGTTGACCGTGAGCGCGTAGATATGGAACGGCGGCAGCACCGCGAGCAGCCGCTCGGTGCCCATCTGCAGCACCGGCGGCGTGCCCGACTGCGTGATCACCACCTGCTCGCAGGCCGACGAGAGGTTCGCGTGCGTGAGCATCGCGCCCTTGGGCAGGCCGGTGGTTCCGCCCGTGTACTGCAGGATGGCCAGCGCCTCGCGCGGATCGCCGATGGGGTGCGGCGTGTAGCGGCCGTCGTTGTCGAGCAGTTCGGAAAAGCGCAGGTGGTGCTCGTCGCCCGAGATGTCGACGGTTTCGTTCTTCGCCTTCATCTGCGCGGCCACCTGCTGCGGCGCACCCGTCATCTCGGCCAGGTTGCCGACGATGAGCTTCTTCAGCCGCGTCTTGCCGAGCATCGCGGCCATCTGCGGATACAGCGCCGCCAGGTCGAGCGTGATGAGGAAGTCGGTCTGGCTGTCCTCGATCTTGTGCTCGAGCACCTTCGCCGCATCGAGCGGCGAGTAGTTGACCACCGTACCGCCCGCTTGCAGCACGCCGAACAGCGCCACCAGGTAGTGCGGCGTGTTGGGAAGGAACAGGCCCACGTGCACGCCGGGGCGCACGCCCAGGGCCTGCAGCCCCTTGGCGGCACGATCGACCAGCGCGCCCAGCTCGCGGTAGTTCAGGCGCTTGCCCATGAAGTCGATGGCCGGGCGGTCGGGATGGCCGGCCACCGCATCGGTCAGGATCTGCTGGACCGGCTTGGGCGTGATGGTCTCGTCCCACTTCACGCCCTCGGGGTAGGAGGCCAGCCAGGGCTTGTCGTTGCTGCGGTTCATGTGTTGTCTCCGGATGAGGTGATGCGATTGCGATGGATCAGGCCGCCTTGCGCACGTCGCGATGCGGATCGAGGTACAGCAGGCGGCGCAGGCCTTCGCGGCGGAACGGCTTCCATTCCCCCTCGGGCTGAGCCAGCCGGTCGGCAATGGCGTAGAGCACCACGGGGTTGTGGCCGAGCCCGCAGTGGCTGCCCTCGACCTCGATGTTTTCGGAGGTCGCGCTCTCGCGTTCGCGGCAGCCCTGCCAGGCGACGATGCCGTCGGTGCGGCTGTAGATGGCGCTGGCCGGCACGGGCGGCGGTGTGCGCATGCGTTCGCGCTCGGGCCAGTCCTCGACCTTGCGCTCGCTCACCATCTCGTACAGCCGCCACGCGTTGCTCGCGCGCGGCTCGCCCGCGAAGGGACTGCCCAGCGTGATGACGCTGCGCACCTGCGACGGCGCGCGGCGTGCCAGCTCGCGTGCGAACACGCCGCCCAGGCTCCAGCCGACGATGCTCACCTTGCGGCCGTAGCGTTCGTGCAGTTCGGCCAGCCGCTCCTGCATCTGGTCTTCCACGCCGGGACGCGGGCCGAAGTTGGGTCCGAGCTTCCATCCATGCGCGCGATAACCGCGGTCGCGCAGGAAGGCGCGCAGCGGCTGCGTCGACGCATCGCTGGCCGACAGGCCGGGCAGCACGAGCACGGGATGCCCGTCGCCCGACGGTGCCATCCGCAGCATCGGCGCCATGGTGAAGAAGGCGGACAGCTCGGCGACGGCGCGCCATTCGAGCATCAGCAGGCGGCGGGATGGAGGGGCAGCAGCAGAGGTTGCGGTCATGGTTTTTTCTCGGTTGGGGGAAAGGTCGAAGAGGTCCGTGCCGACGGTGCAGGCGCGGCATGCCCGTCGCCGAACGCGAAGACACGCGCGGCGAATTCGCAGGCGATGCGGGAATCAGGAATGGAAGCGCCGCTCCCGCCGCGAGGGCGGTCCGGGGCTGTGGTGGCCACGTGCATGCATGGTGTGAACCCGCCGCGTGCTGCCGATCGGCGCCGGATGTTCCGGCACCCGCGAGGTGCATCCATGTTGTCTCCTGTCGGCCTCGTCCGTGCCATCGAGGGGCTCGGATCGGGCGTTGTCTCTTGTTTGATCTGAGCGCGATCTTTCCGCGAGGCCTGTGACAAGGAAAGGTGCGTTCAGACCAGTTCGCGGTGATTTCGGGACGCGATTCGCGGAGCTACTCGCACGATCCGAACCGCATGCGCGCACGGGCACGCAGCCCTCGCGAAGCGCGAGGGTGCAAGGGCGCACAATGTTCAGCGGCTCAGGATTTCAGGGCCTTGGCGCGCGGTAATCCTGCGGGCTGCGCCCGGTCCAGCGAGAGAAGGCATGGCGGAAGTTCGACGCATCGCTGTAGCCCAGTCGCTCGGCGATTTCCTCGGTGGTCATGCGCGTGGTGCGCAGGTATTCGATGGCCAGCACGCGGCGCACGTCCGCGAGGATGCCGCGGTAGTTGGTGCCTTCGGCCTCCAGCCGACGGCGCAGCGTGCGCGGATGGATCGACAGCTCGGCCGCCATCGGCTCGATGGTGGGAAAGCGCCACGGCATGTGGTCGATGAGCGTGCGGCGTACCACCGATGAAACGCCGCTGGAGCGTGGCAGGTCGGCCAGCACCTGCTGGCACATCTCGCTCACCATCGCGTGCGTGACCGAATCGGGCAGGCGCGAGGGATGGTCGATCCACGGCGCGCCGATGCTCAACTCGTCGCGGTCCTGCGCGAAGATGGCCGGGCAACGGAACAGCGTGCGGTAGGCACTGAGGTCCTCGGGCTCGCGAAAGCGCACCTGCAATGACGCGAAGCCGAACGACGGGCCGTACAGGTCGCGCCCCAGCCGCAGGTGCGCGGCCATGGCGAACTCCAGCGCGAAGCGATACAGCGGATCGTCCGGGTCGGGCGACAGCAGCACCTCGTAGGGCAGGACACCGACCGCGCCTTCGCGCAGGTAGGCCACCGGCCCGGCCACGGGGCCCATGACGCGGTTGTACTTGATGACGAAGTCCATCAGGTCCGCATGCGTCGGACTGCTGAGCAGGCCATAGCCATACATGCCATAGGCCGTGAGGTGCATGCGGATGCCCGCGCGGAACGCGACCGTGGGACCGGGCGCCAGGCGCACGGCGTTGCGGAACACGGCGGCGGCCTGTTCGTAGGAGATCCGCATCGACGGCTGTCGCAGATCGTCCTCGGCAATGCCGCTTCCCGTGAGGGCTTGTCCCGGCGCAATGCCTTCCTCGACCAGGGTGGCGACGATGGCTGCGACACGTTGCGGTCCGTAGACGCGTGACTCGAAGTCGGGTGGCGAACGGTACGGCAAATCAATCCCTTCAGAACACTTCTCTCTTCGATTGCGAAGGCCGCGAAGGCCTCGCGTTTTTGAAGGTGGCCGCGAGGATATCGAAGCGGCAAGGGGCATCAGATGCGGAATTTCCCGATGGCGCGAAATTGTCCCGAAGTCACTCCCGGGTGGTCTGAACGAACCTTTCTCGGTGCCGGACGCCGGAGAAAGATGGTCGTCGAAACACCTGCGCGAACCCAGCGCGCGCCCTGCCCGAATGCACCGCGCCCCCCCCATGGATACCCTGCTTCGCGTACCTCTCGTGTGCAGCACACTGCATCGAAGCGGCATCTCGCGCCGCTGCGAAAGCACGCGCGCCGGGCCCGACGATTCCCTGCACTCCCTTTGCTTCCTTTCCCTTCCTTTGGAACGTTCAACACCATGCACACAGACTCGCCCCCTGCCCTGTTCGCCACTGCCAACGGCCTGCGGCTGGCCTATGACTGCTTCGGCGACACGGCCGCGCAGCCACTGTTGCTCATCATGGGCCTGGGCACCCAGATGATTGCGTGGGACGAAGCCTTCTGCGAAAGCCTTGCCGCGCGCGGCTATCGCGTCATCCGCTTCGACAACCGCGACATCGGGCTGTCCACCCGCCTGGACGCCGCGGGTATTCCCGACGTGGCGAAGCTGCTGGGGCAGGCGCTCGTGGGCCTGCCGGTGGATGCATCGCAGGTGCCGTACACACTCGCGGACATGGCCGACGATGCCATCGGCCTGCTCGATGCGCTGGGCATCGACAGCGCGCACATCGTGGGCGCCTCGATGGGCGGCGCCATCGCCCAGGAGATCGCGCTGCGCCACCCGAAGCGCATCCGCACGCTGGTGTCGATCATGGCGACCAGCGGCGCGCACGGCCTGCCGCCGCCGAAGCCCGAGGCGCTGCAGGTGCTGCTCACGCCCGCGCCGACGGACCGTGCGGGCTACATCGCGCGGCAGCAGCAGGTGATGAAGGTGCTGCGCGCGGGGGCCTATCCCGACGAGGAGGCGCTCGACGCCGCGCGCGCCACGCGCACCTACGAGCGCGGCCTCAACCCGGCCGGCTATGCGCGCCAGCTCGCGGCGATCATCGCCTCCGGCAGCCGCAGGGAGCGGCTGGCCTCGGTGCAGGCGCCCACGCTCGTCATCCACGGCGATGCCGATCCGCTGGTGCCGATCGAATGCGGCCAGGACGTCGCACGCCATGTTCCCGGCGCGCGGATGGTGACCATCAAGGACATGGGGCACGCGCTGCCCCGGGTCACCTGGACGCCGATCATCGACGCGATCGCCCGGCACGCGGCCTGACCACGACGCGTGCGCTGCAGATCCAACACAGCACGCGCCCGGTGACGGGCCAGAGGGTATTCACTGAGCCGATACCCGCGAATCTGTCGGCTGGTTGACGGAATCGATTGCCGCCGTTTCCTAGCATGGGAAGACGGCTCCCCCTCGATGCCAACGAGGACGCGCCGAGAGGCGGGGAGCCCGCTCGATCCATTCCAAGGAGACATTTCCGTGAACAGGACATTGCTGCAATCGGCACGGACGGCACTGCTGGTGCTGCCCCTTCTCGGCCTGGCTGGCGCGGCCACGGCACAGGACGCCGCCAGCTATCCCGGCAAGACAGTGACCATCGTCGTGCCCACGCCGCCGGCCGGCGGCACCGACCTCATCGCGCGGCTGTTCGCCGATGTGCTGGGCAAGGCGTTCAAGCAGAGCGTGATCGTCGACAACCGCGCCGGCGCCAACGGCATCCTGGGCGTCGACTACGTCGCCAAGGGACCGGCCGACGGCTCGCGCGTGCTGTTCACCTACGCCGCGACGATGGTGATCAATCCGTCGCTCTACAAGAAGCTGCCCTACGAACCGCTCAAGGACTTCGCGCCCATCGCCCAGATCGGGCGCGGCGGCAACCTGCTGCTGGTGCGCAAGGACCTGCCGCCGAACACGCTCAAGGACTTCGTCGCCTACGCCAAGGCCCACCCCGACAAGCTGAACTACTGCTCCTGGGGCAACGGCTCGGGCGGGCATCTCACGATGGAAGGCCTGAAGAAGCAGGCCGGCATCTCGCTGCTGCATGTGCCCTACAAGGGCAGCAGCCCCTGCGTGCAGGACCTGATGGGCGGCCAGGTGGACGCCGCTTTCGCCGACATCTCGTCCACCATCGAAGTGGTGAAGGCCGGCCGGGTCAAGGCACTGGCCTACAGCGGCTCCGATCGCCTGCCGATGCTGCCCGACGTGCCCACGATGACGCAGGCCGGGTATCCGTTCAAGAACTACACCTGGTACGGCTTCTTCGTGCCGGCCAGGACGCCGCCCGCCATCGTCCAGCGCCTGAACGACGAGATCTATCGCGCCCTGCAGGACCCGGCCGTGCTCAAGCGCCTGCGCGAACTCAACTTCACGGACCTGCCGCAGCCCACGCCGGCGCAGTTCAAGGAGGTACTGCGCCAGGACCTGCAGGACTGGAGCGTGCTGGTGAAGTCCATCGGCGTCACGCTGGACTGAAGCAAGCCCGGATTTCCCATCCACCACGACGCCGGGGCCTCGCGGACATCGAGGCCTCGTGCGTCCGCAAAAACCACCCGATGACACAAGACAAGACGAACTCCTCCGCCGGCCCCGGCGGCTTCAACACCACGCCCGGCCAGGGCAGCCACCTGCCCTTCGACGCGCCGCCCAGCGCCAGCATCGCGGGGCGCAAGCTGTCGGAGTCCACGCACGTGCGGCGCCAGGCCGCGCCGCCCTTGCGGGCCGATGCGCCGAACGTGCTGATCGTGATGCTCGACGACGCCGGCTTCGCGCACCCCGACACCTTCGGCGGAGAGATCCGCACGCCCACGCTCACGCGGCTCGCCGGAAGCGGCATCACCTACAACGCCTTTCACAACTGCGGCGTGTGCTCGCCCACCCGCGCGTCGCTGCTGACCGGACGCAACGCGCACCGCGTGGGCTACGGCCACATCTCCGAGTACGCCACCGACTGGGACGGCTATGTGGGCGTGATCCCCAAGAGCGCCGGCACGCTGGCCGAGGTGCTGGGCGCCTGGGGCTACAACACGGCGGCCTTCGGCAAGTGGCACAACACGCCGGCCAACCTGACGACGCAGATGGGCCCCTTCGACCGCTGGCCCACCGGCCACGGCTTCCATCATTTCTATGGCTTCCTGGGCGGCGAGAGCTCGCAGTACGAGCCGCGCCTGGTCGAGAACACCACGCTCATCGAGCCGCCGCGCGACGAGGGCTATCACCTGAGCGAAGACATGGCCGACAAGGCCTGCGGCTGGCTGCGCCGCCACCGCGCCATCACGCCCGACAAGCCCTTCCTGATGTACTGGGCGCCCGGCGCGGTGCACGGGCCGCACCACGTCTTCAAGGAGTGGACCGACAAGTACAAGGGCAAGTTCGACGACGGCTGGGACGCCTACCGCGAGCGCGCCTTTGTGCGCCAGAAGGCGATGGGCTGGATTCCCGAGACGGCCGAATTGACGCCGCGACCCGACACGCTCGCCAGCTGGGACAGCATCCCCGAAGCCGAGCGCCCCTTCCAGCGCCGGCTGATGGAGGTGTATGCGGGCTTCCTGGAGCACACCGACGCGCAGATCGGCAAGGTCGTCGACGAGCTGGAGCGTCTCGAGCTGCGCGACAACACACTGGTGTTCTTCGTGTTCAGCGACAACGGCGGCAGCGCCGAAGGACAGAACGGCACCGTGGTGGAGCTGCTGGCGCAGAACCGCATCTCCACCAAAATCTCGCAACACCTGGAACTGCTGGAGAGCCTGGGCGGCCTGGACGCGCTGGGCGGCCACAAGACCGACAACATGTACCACGCCGGCTGGGCCTGGGCGGGCTCGACGCCGTTCCAGAGTACCAAGCTGATCGCCGCGCACTTCGGCGGCACGCGCACGCCGCTGGTCGTGTCGTGGCCGCGCGGCATCCGGCCCGACGCCACGCCGCGTTCGCAGTTCCATCACGTCAACGACATCGCACCGACGCTCTACGAGATCCTGGGCATCACGCCGCCGGTCGAACTCAACGGCGTGAAGCAGGACTCGCTGGACGGCATCTCGATGGCCTACACCTTCGCTCATCCGCAGGCGCAGGGCCGCAAGGGAGTGCAGTACTTCGAGGTGGCGGGCAGCCGCATGGTGCACCACGACGGATGGACCGCGGGCGTGTTCGGCCCACGCATTCCGTGGGTGGCGGGCACAGCCCCCGGGCTGGCCACCTGGGACCCGGACAACGATGTCTGGGAGCTGTACCACGTCGCCAACGACTACGCGCAGGCGCACGACCTGGCGCAGGCGCAACCGGCCAAGCTCGCGCAGATGAAGGAGATCTTCGCCGTGCAGGCGGGCATCAACCAGGTCTATCCGCTGGGCGCCGTCTACCAGCTCACGCTGAAGCCGCAGGACCGGATCACGCCCGCGCAGACCTCCTGGCGTTTCACCGGCGACATCACGCGCATCCCGGAAAACTGCGCGCCCAACATCAAGACGCGCAACCACACGGCCACCGTCGACGCCACGCTGGGCGAGCGCGCCCACGGTGTGCTGTTCGCGCTGGGGGGCTTCAACGGCGGCATCTGCCTGTACATGGACGACGGGTACCTGGCCTACGAATACAACATGCTCGGCATGTACCGCTTCAAGGCGCGCTCCAGCGAACGCATCGCCATCGGCCGCCACGCGCTCGAAGTCCAGCTCACGATGAGCGAAGGCACCGCGCCCCAGCGCCCCGCGCGCGCCGTGCTGCGCGTCGATGGCGTGCAGGTGGCGGCGTGCGACATCGGCGTCACCGTCACGGCGATCTTCTCGGCCTGCGAGACCTTCGACATCGGCTGCGACCTGGGCTCGCCGGTGGCCGCGGAGTACTTCGACCGCGCGCCGTTCCGTTTCGACGGATGCATCCACGAAGTCTGGCTGCGCTACGCGGGAGCGCAGGCATGACGTCGTCCGGCCCCCGGGTATCCGCGCCCGTGACCACGGAAGAGGAAGCCCATGCCATCGGCATCGAGGCCTACACCTACGCCTACCCGATGGTGGTGATGGAGCTGACGCGCCGCGTGGCAACCAACGTCGCGCAGCCCGACGGCGCGCGCGTGCGCGGCCCGATGAACCGCTTCGTGCATGTGCCGGCCTACCCCGACGCGAGCTTCAAGGACGTGGTGCGCCCCAACGCCGACACGCTGTACTCCAACATCTGGTACGACGTCGGCGAATCGCCGCTGATGCTGACGCTGCCGGACACCGGCGACCGCTACCACGTCATCCCGTTCTACGACCTGTGGACCGATGTGTTCGCCACGCTGGGCACGCGCACCAACGGCAACGGCGGTGGCCGCTTCGCGCTCGTCGGCCCGCGCTGGAAAGGCACGCTGCCCGAAGGCGTGCGTGCCATCGTGAGCCCGACGGATGTGGGCTGGATCGTCGGTCGCATCCAGACCAACGGCGCGGCCGACTACGCCCATGTGCACACACTGCAGGCAGGCTTCGAGGCCGCGTCGCTGTCGGATGGGGGCAAGCCCCCTGCGCCCGGCCGCGTCGATCCGGCGATGGACATGCGCCCGCCGGTCGAGCAGGTGGCCGCGCTCGACGCGGGTGCCTTCTTCGCGCTCTTCGCCGAACTGCTCAAGCGCAACCCGCCGCATGCGGCCGACGGTGCGCTGCTGCTGCGCATGGAGCGCATCGGCCTGGTCGCAGGCCGCAGCTTCTCGCTCGCACAGGCTCCCGAGGTGGTGCAACGGGCCCTCGAGCGCGCGGCACCCGACGCCTACCGGCGCATGCTCGATCGCGCGCCGGCGCTGCGCATGGTGCGCAACGGCTGGAGCTTCGGCAGCAACGTGGGGGTCTACGGCAACGACTACCTGGCGCGCGCCTTCGTCGCGCACAGCGGACTCGGGGCCTTGCCGCGCGAGGAGGCGCTGTACCCGCGCTCGGTCTGCGACAGCGACGGCCAACCACTGTCAGGTGCCGCGCGCTATGTGCTGCATTTCGACAAGGAGCAACTGCCGCCGGCCGATGCATTCTGGTCGCTGAGCCTGTACGGGCCCGACCAGTTCTTCGTCGACAACGCGCTCGACCGCTACGCCATCGGCGACCGCGACGCGCTGTCCTTCAACGCCGACGGCTCGCTGGACCTGTACATCCAGCATGCCTCGCCGGGCGAGGACAAGACCTCGAACTGGCTGCCCGCGCCCGCGGGCCCCTTCAGCATGAACCTGCGCCTGTACGTGCCGCAGGCACCGGCGCTCGACGGGCGCTGGGCTCCACCGGTGCTGCAGCGCCTGCCCTGACCACACCGAGCGAACCGATCGCATCGCCTCTCATCCGAAAGACACCTGTCCCATGAACCGTTCCAGCTTCTGTCTCCATGCACTGCGCGCATCCGGCCTGTGCATCGCCTTGCTCCACCTGGCGGCCGGCACCGCCATGGCGCAGGCCGACTACCCGAGCAAGCCGATCCGCATCATCGTGCAGTACCAGGCCGGCGGCTCGGCCGATGCGCTGGCGCGGCTGGTCGGCGACGGGCTCTCCAAGCGCCTGAAACAGCCGGTGGTGGTGGAGAACCGCAGCGGCGCGGGCGGCATCATCGGCACCGACTACGTGGCCAAGAGCGCGCCCGACGGCTACACCGTGCTGCTGTCGGTGCCGGGACCGATCGCCGCCAACCTGGCGCTGTACAAGAAGCTGCCCTACGACCCGCGCACCGACCTGCGCCATGTGTCGGACATCGCGAGCACGCGCACCATCATGGTCGTGCATCCGTCCGTGCCGGCGCAGGACTTCAAGGGCCTCGTCGAGGCGGTGCGCAAGGCGCCCGGCAAGTACGCGATGGGCTCCTGGGGCCCCGGCGTGCAGCCGCACCAGATGCAGGTGTTCATGGACAAGACCTACGGTACGCAGACCCTGCACGCGGCCTACAAGGGCGAGAGCCCGATGGCGGTCGACCTGCTCAGCGGCGTGATCCAGATGACCGTGGGGTCCATCAGCACCTTCCAGCCTTACGTGACCGCCGGCAAGCTGCGCGCGATCGCCGTGCCGGGCGCGCAACGCGCCAAGGCCGCACCGTCGGTGCCGACCTTCGCCGAACAGGGCTACAAGGACGACATCTTCATGCTCATGGCGCCGACCTCGCTGCTGGTGCCGTCCAAGACGCCCGATGCCATCGTCGAGAAACTGAGTCGCGAAGTCGCCGCGGTGGTGAAGCAGCCCGACGTACAAAAGCGCATCGAGGACATGGGCGCCGAGCCCATCGGCAACGCGCCGGCCGAGGCCACGGCGGCCTACAAGGCCTTCCTGCCCGTGTCGCTGAAGCTCACGCGCGCCACGGGTGTGACGCTGGACTGATTGCACGCCCCCCCCGAGGCCCGTGCGCGCGGGCCTCAGTCTTCCGCGGCAATGCGGTGCAGCTTGGGCAGATCGACCACTGTGATGAGGCGATAGCCCTCGTTGCAGCCGAGCACGCCCTCTTCCTTCAGCTGCGCCAGTTCCTTTCCGACGGTCTGCCGCGACACGCCCAGCATGTTCGCCAGGTCGGTCTGCGAGATGCGCAGCTCGGTCTCGCACGCTCCGCCGCGCTCGTCTCCATAGCGATACACCATGTTGATCAGCGTGATCGCGGTACGCCGGCGCACCGAGCCCAGCACCTGGTCCTGCAGGATCTCGGCGCTGATGCGATAACGCCGCAGCATGATCTGCGCGATGCTGCGCCAGAGCACCGGCTCCGCATCGAGGATGCGCCGCAGCGCGACGCCGGAGATGTGAATGATCTGGGAGTCCGCGCGCGCATCGAACGCGAAGATCGGCTGCACATCGTCGATCAGATGCACCAGGCGCGTGATCTGGCCGGCCCCGAGCACCGACAGGATGTACTTGTCACCGGCCGCGTTGGTGGCCGCGACCTCGATCGATCCCGACACGATCACGAACACCTCTCGCGGGTGGCCTCCGCGACTCACGAGCGGTGTGCGGCGCCGGTAGTGCCTGGCGCGCGCGAAGCTCGCCAGCTCGCGCAACCGGTCTTTCGGCCAGTCGAGAAACACCGGGCATGCAGCCAGCCAATGCTCGATCTGTTCCCTTGTGCTCTGCGATGCTTGTTGAGGGTATTCCATGGGATGACTCGGCAAAAACTGTTGCCTGGTTGACGGATTCGAAGAGCAGCGATTCCTATCATAGGACTGGCCATTCAAAGAACAACGAGGAACTCCCTAAGTGAGACACACACGCTCCCTGCCTGCGCGCATGCCGCTGTTTCGCAGCCCCGTGAACCCTTCGTTGACATGGCTCTTCACGTCGCCCACGCGACATCGCACGCGAACCGCGATGCGAGTGCCGTGATGCGAAGGCCGGTGCCACCCGCACCTGCGCGCGCCTAGAAGCGCACCCCTTTTCCCGAAGTCACCGGAGGGCATCCGCCCTTCGGAACACCCGAGCCCTGGAACGCAGCGATGCGCACCAGCGGCTTCGTTCATCCCTGAAGAAGCAAGAGACGCAAGACCTGCCATGAAACATCACTCCCTGGCCGCACTGGCCCTCCTCGCCACCGCCGGCACGGCATCGGCGCAATCGTCCGTGACGGTGTTCGGCATCGTCGACGTGGGCATCAGCCGCTACACGTCGAAGAGCACATACCACAGCCCCAACCCTTTTGCGCTGCCTCCGGCGAACGCGGCGGGCGGCGCGAAGACCAGCCAGACCGCGATGTCCAACTCGGGCTATGCAGGCAGCCGCGTCGGCTTTCGCGGCACGGAAGACCTGGGCGGTGGCCTGGCCGCGAGCTTCTGGCTCGAGTCCGGCATCACGAACGACGACGGTGCCAAGGGCATCACCAACTTCAACCGCCGCTCGACCATGAGCCTGTCGGGCCCGTGGGGTGAGCTGCGGCTGGGCCGCGACTACGCCGCGACCTTCTGGAACGACACCATCTTCGACCCCTTCGGCACCAACGGCGTCGGCACCAACCTCATCGCCAACATCAACAGCCGCATCGCTGCCATTGCCGGCCCCGGCTCCGTGGTGGCCTCGACCGACAACTACATCCGCACCGGCAACTCGATCAGCTACTTCCTGCCGCCGAACCTGGGCGGTGTCTACGGCCAGGTGCAGTACACGCTGCACGAGAACACCAAGCGCAGCGACCAGATCGGCACGCCGTCGGCCAAGGGCCGCTACGTGGGCGGGCGCGTGGGCTACGCCAGCGGTCCGCTCGACATGGCCATCGCCTACGGCCAGAGCACCGCCGCCGACAGCACCACGCTCAACGCGCTGGGCATCGCGACCGCCACGCAGGAGCGCAAGATCAACTCGCTGAACCTGGGCGCGTCGTACAACTTCGGCCCCGCCAAGCTGTTCGCGGAGGTGTCGCGCGTGCAGGACAAGAACGAGACCGGTGCCCTGCAGAGCCTGCCGGGCCTGGCGGTGCCGTTCATGAACAGCACCACGCGCAAGGACAAGTACAACGGCTACCTGCTCGGCGTGACCGTTCCCGTGGGCCCCGGCCTCATCCGCGCGTCGTATGCCTCGGTGAAGTACAGGAACGGCGCGCCGGCCCCGACCGACCTGAACAGCCTGCTGTGGGGCCTGAACGGCAACCGCGACACCACGGCGAACCAGATCTCGCTGGGCTACGTGCACAACCTGTCCAAGCGCACCGCGCTGTATGCCTCGGTGTCCCGCATCCGCATCAAGGACGGCTGGAACAACCCCGGCGTGATGGGCGCCATCACCGGCGGCTCGGCCAGCTACCTCAGCGGCGGCACCGCGCAGGCCGCGGGCTGGGCACCGCGCTCGTCGATGGGCTACGACTTCGGCATCCGCCACGCGTTCTGATCGGACGCATCACGCATCGCACGCCCGGTGCGTCACCGCCCGGGCGTCTTTCTTCTCTTCGAAAGAGGCACCATGAATCTGAAATCCTTCTGGCCGCTGCTCATGGCGGCCCTGCTCGTCGGCGGATGCGCCACGTCGCCCGTGCCCACCACCTCGCCCGCCGACGTCGGCGAGACGCGTCCGGGCTCCGGCTACCTCAAGGGCTACCTGGCGCAGGCCGAACAGCCCGACAGCCTCGCGCTGCTGCCGCCGCCGCCCGAAGCGGGCTCGGCCGCCCTGGCCGCCGATGTCGCCGCGTTCCGCAGCCTCACGGCACTGCAAGGCACGCCGCGCGGCGCGCTCGCGGTGCGCGATGCCAACCTGCGCTTTCCGCAGGCCGCCTCCACGTTCTCGTGCGCCCTGGGCGTGCAGATCTCAGAGCAGCGGACGCCGCACCTGAACATGCTGCTGCGTCGCACGCTCGCCGATGCGGGCGGCGCCACCTACAAGGCCAAGGAGAAGTACCAGCGCACGCGGCCCTTCGTCATGTTGAAGACCGGGAGCTGCACGCCGAAGGAAGAAGCGCACCTCGCCAAGGACGGCTCCTATCCCTCCGGGCACTCGGCGCTGGGCTGGGCCTGGGCGCTGGTGCTGACCGAGATCGCACCGGAGCGCACGGACGCATTGCTGCAGCGGGGCCGCGCCTTCGCGCAGAGCCGCGGCATCTGCGGCGTGCACTGGCGCAGCGACATCGAGGCGGGTCGCCTGATCGGCGCGGCAACCGTGAGCCGCCTGCATGCCAACCCGGTCTTCACCGCGCAGATGGCGGCGGCCCGGCAAGAGGTCGCGCAGGCGCGCAGCCGTGCGGACAGCGCACCGCCCGCGGCCGAATGCACGGCCGAGGCAAGCGTGATCTCGGGTGCCGCCAGCCTGGCGCCCTGACGACATCGCCAAGGAGACAGGCGCGAGGGGCGCCTGAACCGCAAAATACGCGACGGCGCCGCTTCCTGATCTTCGTGGCACCACGACCCAGGAAAGATTGCCCGCATGAGCGCCCCTGCAACACAAGCCTACGGCCCGGAACACATCCAGCGCGTGGAGTTCGGCCCCGTCTCCGTTTTCTTCGGCACGAAGAGCGGCAAGTACCCCGATGGCAACCAGGTGCTCATCCGCGGGACAGACACGCTCGCGGTGCTCGATACACCGATCGTCTCGAACTACATCGGGCCCGCGTTCGACGCGGCCGAACTGGTGGTCATGGGGCATGTGCATGAAGACCACATGGCCGGGCTTCATCGCCTTCCCCACGCACCAGTGCACGTGCACGAGGCCGATGTGGAAGCGGCACGCAGCTGGGACGGCATGCTCGCGGCATTGGGCATGACCGATCCGTCGATCGGCGAGGAGATGCTGGCCAAGCTCCAGCAGGAGTTCTTCTACGCGCCACGGCCCGATGCGCAAGCCTATGCGGATGGCGCGTCCTGGGACCTGGGCCAGGCGCGGATCCGCGCGTTCCACATGCCCGGACACACCGCGGGGCACACCGTGCTGGTGGTCGAGCCCGTGGGCGTTGCGTTCATCGGCGACATCGACCTGACCGGCTTCGGCCCCTACTACGGCGATGCGACCTCGAGCCTGCGGGACTTCCGCCACAGCCTGAAGCAATTGGCGGACGTCCCGGCGAAGGTCTGGGTCACGTCCCATCACCGGGGCGTCTACACGGACCGCGACCGCTTCCTGCACGACCTCGCGGCCTTTGCCGCGAAGATCGACGAGCGCGAACAGCGGCTGCTTGCGTTGCTCAGCGAGTCGCCCCGAACGCTGGCACAGCTCGTCGAACAGCGGCTGCTCTACCCGCCGGGCCATGAAAGCCCGTGGGTGGTGGCCGCCGAGACGCGCACGATCTCGCAGCACCTGGCCGAGTTGCTGGCCGACGGACGCGCGAAGGTCGATGAGCGCGGTGTCTATCGCCGGGCCTGATCGGCTCTCGCACGGCGGTTGCAGCGCGGTTCGTGTCCAGCCGAGAGCTCGCGCCGGGAATCGATCGATCCTGTGGCCGACGACTTGGACGTGGCTCAAGACAGGACAGTCAACAGCGAGGCCCGCAAGAACCGCCGATCTAGGCGGGCAACCGCAGCACCGGCAAGTGCCAGCCGCCGTAGATGCCGCCCAGCCGAAGCGCCACGATCAGCAGCACGCCTGCATGGAATGCCCAACGACGCGGCGTGCCCGCAGCCTGCAGCAGAAGGTATGCGGCGATGCCTGCGATAGCGGCCGAGCCGTAGATGCCGCTGCTCAGCAGCAGCGGGATGCGAGCAGTCAGCACATCGCGCAACAGGCCGCCGGCTGCACCCGTCATGGTGCCGACGAGCATCACGATCACGGCCGGCAGGCGCCGCTCCTCGGCCACCTGGGCGCCGGTGATGGCGAACAAACCGAGCCCCAGCGCATCGGCCAGGGCCAGCGCGTGTTCGGGCAGCGGCATGACGTGCACCCAGGCGATGCCGAGTGCGGTGGCAGCCAGGATCGCGTAGACATAACGCACGTCGCGAATCCAGAACACGGGATGACGATCGAGCAGCAGGTCCCGCAAAGTGCCGCCGCCTACAGCCGTGACCGACGCGACCACGACCACGCCCAGCCAGTCGAGCCCGGCGTGGCCGGCCGCCAGCACGCCGCTGACTGCGAACACGGCAACGCCAGCGAGATCGAGCAGGTACAGCAGCATGGATTCCTCAGCGCGACCGTGGATTGGCGCAGTCAGAAGGACGGGTCGGCACCGTGTGCGGCAGGCTGCCGCCGGCAGCCATCGCGGCGGAAGAACCGCAATAGGCCGCTTCCAAGATGGGCGCGCGCTACCGACCAGAGCAATGGGTTGAAGACGAGCCGCTTGTCACGCCGCCGATGGTGACGGAGGTGCCGGACGAATGGCAGTTCTCGTGAGTCCAGCCTGAGTTCGTAGAGTTGACTTGCTCGGTCTGGTGTGGGTTGAGCCGTGCCCGCTCCATTTGCATTTCCATCCGCATCTGCTGGTCCCGCAACTGCGCGGCCTGCTGGTCTGCACGATGCTGGTCCGCCTGCATCATGCAATTTGCGAATGCATCTGAGCCCTCGGCGAAACCATAGCCAGCGCACGTTCGTTTGTCCGCTGCCTTGATTTCCTCAGGCGAGGCGCACGCGACCATCAGCAAGGGCGCAACGATCGATGCAGCGAGAACGCGGAAATGCCGTCTGTCAAAGGTCATCTCAATTTCTCCTCTCAGAGTTTGCCGTCGGCATTCTGCATGGAAGAGAGAGCTGATGCTGCAGCAGTTCAACAACAAGAAGACGCCTTGGCCACGACTGCGAACCCGGCCATCTCAGGAATGCATCTTTAAGTTCTCAAGGGCAGCGCCCCGATGCCGATCGGT
Source organism: Acidovorax cavernicola (assembly GCF_003581445.1). NCBI lineage: Bacteria > Pseudomonadati > Pseudomonadota > Betaproteobacteria > Burkholderiales > Comamonadaceae > Acidovorax > Acidovorax cavernicola. The sequence goes on from NZ_QXMN01000017.1 coordinate 19,079, forward strand.
GTCGCTCTTCGAGGTGTCCTGAAGCTTCTCGCCCGCGCCCGGCAGTTCCAGCGCGATCAACCGATCCCTAGCGCCGATGGCTATCACGCGGCTTTCGCCTGCGCCCCCTGACGGTTCTGCGCCGCCCCCTGATGTCGTCCACCAGGTAGTCGACGAACGCGCGCACCGCAGGTGACAGGCGGCGCCCGGCCAGCGACTGCACCTGCATGAGCCGCTGCTGCAGCGGGAGGCTGTCGATCGGGATCAGGACCTGCTGCGACTCGCGCAGGCGGTTGCGCACGGAAAGCGACCCGCACAGGGTCACGGCGTTGCCATGGCGCTGGTAGGCGTTGAGCGCGGCCAGCGAATTGGATGTCATGGCCGCATCGGTGCGCAGTCCCTCCAGGCCGCATGCGATGTCGAAGAGCTGCCGGATCGTGTTCGCACCGGTTGGCAGCACCAGCGGATAGTCCATCAACTCCTTCAGCGCCACGCTCTCGCGCCGAGCCAGCGCGTGCCGCTTCGAAACTAGGGCATACACCGGCGCGTCCTCGGAGTACTCGACGTGGATGCCCTCCTGCGCGGCCATCGCGAAGCTGAGCGCCACGTCCGCACCGCCGGCCCGGACCGCGCGCGTCGCCTCGGCCGGTGAGCACACCTCCAGCGTGAAGCGCACCCCCGGGTGAAGCCCGTGGAAGCCCGCCATCACATAGGGCAGGTAGTCGTGGGCAAAGCCTTCCGAACAACTGACGTGCACCGTGGTGTTGGACAGGCTCTGCAGGCCCTGCAGCTCGGCGCGCAGATCTTCCGCCTCGAGAAAGGCGCGCGTCGCGTACTCGCGCACGAACACGCCGGCCTCGGTCAGCCGCATCCCGCGCGGGTCGCGCTCGAACAGTTGCACGCCCAGGTCCTCCTCCAGCCGGGCCACCTGCCGGCTGACGGAGGAGATCGTGATGTGCAGCGCATCCGCGGCCGCCGTCAGCGAGCCCCGGTCGGCGACCTCGAGGAAATGGGCCAACGGTGCGGCATGGACGCTGGTGAGTTTCATGGCTTTCTCCGGGCGACAGGATGGCATTTGATGTTGCTTCTGCATCGCCTTCGTTCGCATTCTCTTTGCTTATTTTGCAAAGCTGCTTTCACTCGGGTTTGCACCGAGACGCACGCGCCTGCGGCTCCTTGCACCGCGATGCATGCCTCTGACGGTACGTTCCGCAGCGCAACGTCAATGCCCTCGACCGGCCCGGCATGCACCGCCGTGGCGCAGCCAAACGTGCACGCCCCGTCCAGCAACGCCCCCATGCGCGGGCGCCCTGTTCTTTACGCGAAGAGGGGCGACTCCTATCGTCAATGCGAGTCATCTCCTGCGTTGCCCTTTACCCTCACCATGCCCTCTCTCGCAAAGAAGTCCTCCCCTGCTGCTCCCGTCTCCGAGCTGTGCTTCCTCGACGCCGTGGCCCTGGCCACCGCCATCCGCAAGCGCCAGCTGAGCGTGCACGAGGTGATCTCGGCCCACATCGCGCAATGCGAGCGCACCAACCCGCGCGTCAACGCGATCGTCACGCCGACCTATGAAGCCGCCCTGCAGGATGCCGAGGCCTGCGACGTGCTGCTGGCGCATGGCCACGAGCCCGGACCGCTGTTCGGCCTGCCGGTTGCGCACAAGGACTCGTTCCTCACGCAGGGCGTTCGCACCACCTTCGGCTCGGCGGCCTACGCCGACAACGTGCCGGCACGTGACAGCGCCGTGGTGGCACGCCAGAAGCACGCGGGCGCGATCGGGCTGGGCAAGACCAACATGCCGGAGTTCGGTGCCGGCTCGCACACCTTCAACGCCGTCTTCGGCGCGACGCGCAACCCTTACCGCAGCGACGTCACGGCCGGCGGCAGCAGCGGCGGCGCGGCGGCCGCGTTGGCCTGCGGCATGGTGGCGCTGGCCGACGGATCGGACATGGGTGGCTCGTTGCGCAATCCGGCCAGCTTCTGCAACGTCGTCGGCCTGCGCCCGTCCATCGGCCGCGTGCCCATGGCGCCGAGCGCCTACCCGTTCAACACGCTGACGGTCGGCGGGCCGATGGGCCGCAGCGTCGCCGACGTTGCACTGCTGCTGGACGCGATCGCGGGCCACGACCCCGAGGACCCGCTCTCCGTCGCGCGCCCGGACCACGGCTTCGGTCTGCCTGCACTGCAGGAGACACGCGGCCTGCGCATTGCGCTGAGTCCGACCCTCGGCGGCCTGCCCTTCGAGGCGCCGGTGCGCCAGGCGCTGCGCGAAGGCGTGGCGCACCTGGAGGCCATGGGCTGCCATGTCGAGGAAGACGAACCCGACTTCAGCGACGCCGACTTCGCCTTCGAGACCCTGCGCGCGCTCGCCTTCGCGACCAACTACGGCCCGGTGCGCGAACTCAAGGGCGACCTGCTGAAGGCCTCGGTGCGCTGGAACATCGATCTCGGACTGGCGCTCGACGGCAAGGCCATCGCCGAGGCCGAGCGCGCCCGGGCCCGCATGTTCACGCGCATGCAGGCACTGCTGACACGCCACGACTTCCTCGTGGCGCCCGTATCGCAGGTGGTGCCGTTCGATCTGATGCAGGAGTACCCGCAAGCCATCGACGGCGAGCCGATGCCGCACTACATCGGCTGGATGCGCTCGTGCTGTCGCCTCACGGTGACAGGGCATCCGGCCATCTCCCTGCCCTGCAGCTTCACCCCGGACGGCCTGCCGATCGGCATCCAGATCGTCGGCCGGTTCCGCCAGGAGCGTGCGTTGCTGGCCTTCGCGCGCCAGTTCGAAGCGGCCAACCCCGCAGGACGCCGCCGGCCACGCCCCTGAAGCACCACGCGTCGCGGCACACGATTTCCCAACTCACCGACAAGACATGCACATGACCCAGAGAAGAAGACGCCTTTGCACCCTGGTCCTGACGGCGCTGGGCGCATTCGCCCACGGGCCCGCCAGCGCGCAGGACCCGTATCCGAGCCGCCCCATCCGGCTGGTCGTGCCCTTCCCGCCCGGTGGCTCGACCGACGTGATCGGCCGCATCCTGTCGAAGTCTCTGGGCGAGCGGCTCAGGCAACCCATCGTGCTCGACAACAAGCCCGGCGCGGGCACGGTGCTCGGCGCGGACACTGTCGCCAAGTCGCCCGCCGACGGCTACACGCTCCTGCTGAGCGCGGCCACCACGTACACCGTCAATCCGGTCGTGCTCAAGAAGATGCCCTACGACGCAGCCACCGCCTTCGAGCCGCTGGGCATCGTCGGCTCCACCCCGTTGATCCTGCTGGCCAACCCGACCCACATCAAGGCCGGCACGCTCAAGGACCTCGCCGTCGAATCCAGGTCGCTCACCGACCTGGCCTACGGCTCCTTCGGCAACGGCAGCAGCGCCCACTTCGCGGGCGAGATGCTCCTCGCGGCCACGGAGATCAAGGCCCTGCACGTGCCCTACAAGGGCAGCGCGCCGGCCATGACGGACCTGATCGGCGGACAGATCCCGCTGTCGGTGGACACCGTCGTCGCGGCCGCGCCGCAGATCAAGGCCGGCAAGGTCCGCGCCCTGGCGGTCACGAGCGCGCAGCGCTCGCAGCTGCTGCCGCAGGTGCCCACCGCCACGGAAAGCGGCTATCCCGCCGTGGTGTTCAGCACCTGGTTCGCCATCGTCGCGCCCAAGGGCGTGCCCGAGCCCGTGCGCGCGAAGCTCGAGGCGGCCCTCGCCGAAATCATGAAGGAGAAAGCCACGCGCGATCAGCTGGTGGCCAGCGGCTACGAGCCCGAGTACGGCACGCCGGCCAGCTACCGCAACCGTGTGGCGGCGGAGATCGAGCGGCTGCGCATCATCGCCGCGCGCTCGAAGATCTCGGTGGATTGACGTCTGCACGTGAGGCCGGAGCGCGCAGCCGGTTCACCCCACCGATGATCGCCTCGGCAACCACCCGTGGGTTGTGAAGAGTGAACTCGCTCTGCGCCGTGCCCTTCACGATGAGTTCCTCGAGACCGCGCCCACGGGCACGCTGGTACTCGTCAAAGATATCGCGCGCCTGCGGCGAGGCTTCGAGATCGGCCCAGAACCGGATGCTCAGGCGCGATGCCGCTCAAGCGGCCATCCTTGGCAATGCCAGAGCCTTTCGGGATGTGCTGATGCCAGCAAGTACGGGACGCCCCGTCATCGCGCCGCAATGGTCCAGCGCCTGACGCAAGACGGTGTCCACCTTGCGCAGCGACAGGCCGTAGTGGGAGGCAACCTCCTGGCGTGTCTTCTCCTCGATGCGCAATGCCTCCAGGACCGCCCGGTGACGCCGGGGCAGGCCCTGCATCGCGCGGTCGACCGAACCGACTTCGGCGCGCACCAAGGCCATTTCTTCAGGCCCCGGCGCGTCGTCGATTGCCAGTTCGACTGCGGTGTGCGGATCGTCTACATGGCGCCAAGCCCCTTCGCTACGCAAACGATCCATCGCCAGATTGCAGGCCACTCGATAGACGTAGGCATTGGGGTTCTCTACAGGCGCCCCCACCCGCAGGTGACCCAGCCGTAGCCAGGCATCGTGCAGGCATTCGCTGGCCATCTCGACGCACCCGAGATGGCGGGTCAGCTTGCGCCGCAACCCCTCATAGTTGGAGCAGAGAAAGACCTGCAGCGCAAGGCGACGCTGCGCTTCGTCTTGCGATTCGTTGGCCGCTTCGTCGCGAGGCGGTGCTTCCTGTTCGCAAAGGACACTGGGTGCCATGACATGCCGCTCCTGCCCGCCTAGCGGTCCTGCTGCAGGCGACGACGCTCGTCGCTGCTCAGGGCGGCCCAGTGCCTGGGGTCGATCTTGCGGCCCATGCCAACGACCTGGACGGGGTTCATCGGGTCATAGGCCGCCTGCGCCCCGGATGCCGGCCCCGAGCGGGTCTGCGGCGCACCGCCCCCGCCGCCTTGCGCGGGCTCGTTGCCGAAGCCCAGCACGCGCACCGTAAAGACCGAAGGCAACGCTTGCCGTGCAGCCGTGCGTTCGCGCTGCACCACGTCCTGCGCGGCCGCCGTCGCCTGCGCCGCCGCTGCGCTGGCGTTGGTGAGCGCACCGATGTTCACCGACGCGATCACCGGCAGGCCCTTGGTCTCGCCCTTGACCTGGATGTTGTCCGCGTTGAGCACCTGCAGCGCCGCGATGTTCAGGTTCCCGGCCACGCGCAGGCCCGCATCACCGGCGTTCACCGTACCGCCCGGCGCGACCAGGTCGACGTCGCCGTCGCCCACCGTGCCGATGCCGCTGCCGCTCATGTCCGACTTCTCGCGGATCACCGTCACGCCGTCCAGGTCGGTGGACACCTCGGGCGCCGAGGGCACGCGCAAGGTCTTGGAGCCGCGCCCGGCGTCGATGTCGCCGACGGTGGCCCAGATGATCTGGTCGCTGCCCTGCTTGGTCACTTCGGGCACGAAGGACAGGATGCGCGACTGGTTCACCGTGACGTCGTCCCTGGCGGCAATGCCGATATGTCCCGAGGCCAGCGTCACCAGGCCGTAGCCGGCCGGCACGGCGGCGCCCAGCGCCGCCACCTGCAGGCCCCCGCCGGGCGTGAGCACGTCGATGTCGCCGCCGGCCATGGTGCGCAGCATCAGCTTGTTGGCGGCCACGTCGCCCTTCCACGTGTCGCCCGGAAACAGCGTCTCGATGGCCGCGTAGCCGCGGTTGTAGCCGCCGTTGCGCGGCAGGCCGCCGGTGCCCGGTTCGTTCTGGTCACGCCCCGCTTCGCGCAGTTCGAGCAGGTAGACCTGCCGCAGGAACTGCTGCTGCGCGAGCGAAGGCAATTTCTGGAAGCGCGCCCAGGCATCGAGCGGCTCCAGCTTCTCGCCGGTCATGTCCGACATGTACGACACGAGGCCGCGGCGCACGGTCTTTTCCTGTCCGCCCGCGCGCGTTTCGACCTGGTCCACCAGGTAGATGGGCAGCACGCTGCCGTCCGCGCCCCGGGTCTTCAGGTGGTCGGGCATGGACGCGACCTTCGACGGATCGAGGTAGGCGGCCGTGAACGCCTCGTAGCCCACCGCGTGGTTCAACCCGGCCATTGCGGTGATGGTGGCACCGTGCTCCGGCAGGCCCTTGACCTGCGTCTCGGGCAGCGCGCGGTTGTTCCTGTCGTAGCGCTGGTTGCCCAGCGTCTGCACCTGCAGGTTGTCGGCGTACAGGTCGCGACCCGCGGCCAGCACCAGCGTGCCGGGGCCCTGAAGCTCGATGATGCCGGTCAGGCCCGCACTGAACTCGCTGTTCGGGTCCAGGCGCGCCACGCTCTTCATTGCCAGGATGTCGTTGCCCGCCTCCAGCAGCGTGACGTCCGACGCACGCAGGTTGCGGCCCGCCAGGCGAAGGCCGCGGATGTCGGTGCCCGCGCGCACCCAGGTCTGCTCGTTGGCCTTCACGTCGAGTCCGACGATGGAGCCCTGCGATGCATAGATGCGGCTGGGCTCGAGGTCGTTGGCCAGCGGGAGCACGTCGGGGTTGTGCACGCTGCGCAGGTAGGCGTCGTTGACCGGCGAGGCCAGGGCCGGGTTGATCAGGTTGTCGAGCAGGTCCTCCATGTTCATCTGGCTGAACGGCGAGCCCGCGCCGCCCGGCATGAAGCCCGAGGACATCATCGCGGGCGTGGCGTACGCCATGACGAGCGGTGCGTCGAAGCGGATGTCGTTCTTCGCCACCACCTTCACGTCGTTGGTGGTGCCCGGCAGCACGTACAGCGGCCCGTCAATGGCGATGCCGCCGTTCAGGGCGGCCGCCGAGAAGCGCGCCGGATAGCGGTTGCCGCCGAAGCCCACCAGCGTTTCCTGCTCGGCCCAGCGCAGCTGCAGGTCGCGGAAGATGTACTCGGCCCGGTTCACGAAGGTGATGTTGCCGCCGGTGGACACCAGCCGCAGCGCGCTGCGGTCGGTGTAGCCGCTCATGTAGGCGCCGTAGTTCAGTACCTGGCCGTCGTTGCGCAGGCCCTCGCCGTAGGTCACCAGCAGCGGGTCGACCACCGTCTGCAGGCGCAGGTCGCCGGCCGTGCGCAGGCTCAGCGTGGCATCGCCCAGCGCGAGCAGCGGCGCCACGGTGTAGCTCGTCTTCGTGAAGCCGCCGGCAGTGTCCTCGCGGGTCAGCGTCACCGTGTGGCCGACCGCCGTCTCGCCGGCGCGGATGTCGCCCGCGCCGCGCGCCACGTAGTACTGGCCGCCGCGGATCGCGCCGCCGGCCTGCACCGTCATGGCGCCGCCGTTGCGCATCTCCATGGTCATGGCTTCGCTGGCGGAGCGGCCGCCGCGCATGCGCATGTGGGTGGGCAAGGCGACCAGCAGGTTGCGCAGGTCGCCGCCGGCGTCCACGCTGACGTTGCCGCCGCCCAGCGCGCCCACGCCCTGCTGGAAGCGCCCGTAGTCGATCCACCAGCTCGATTGCTCGGGTGCGTGAATGACGGGGCCGTAGACGCCGTCCGGGCTCATGCCGTATTCGCCGTTGGTGTACTCGCCGAAGAAGCGCTCGGCATTGAGGTTGCCTTGCCGGTTGAGCCATTCGGTGAAGCGCTGGCCCGCCGGCGTGGCCTCGATGCTGCCTTGCGCGCCGATGGCGAGATTGCCGCCTTCCACGCCGTAGCTCGCGTGGGGGTTGGCGGTGGAGAAGTCGCTCCACGCCGTCGTGTCCTTGCGCCCGGCGGTGTAGATCACCGACTCCTTGTGCGCCAGGCGAAGGTCGCGGCCCGCGCGCACGTCCAGGTCGCCGGTGCCCGTGCGCACGAGCTTGCCGGCGCCGTTGTCCGGTATCGGGTCGCTGTCGGTGGGAACGGCGGTGTTGGCCGCGCCCACGGTGATCGAGCCCTTGCCCGCGGCCTGCGCCGCGAGCGGCCTGAGCGCCATCGCATCGGCCGAGGCCAGTTCACCGCCGGCCACCAGCCGCAGATTCCACGACGGGCCCGTCTGCAGCCGACCGCTGCGGTCGGCCGCGTCGAAGCCGTCGCTCAGATGGCCGTTGATGGCGAGGTTGCCGCCGGCGCGCAAGGTCAGCGTGCCTTCGCGCGCGCCGGAGAAATCGCGCCAGAGGTTCCAGTCGCCGTTCAGCGCGAGGTCGCCCGCGCTGCGGACCTCGATGCCGGGCATCACGGCCAGCCCGGTGCCCAGCCGTGTCGCCACCGCGGCCGATGCGGCGCGAAAACGCGCGGCATCCGCGATGGCGTCGGCCTTGACCGAATCGACCGTGGCCCCGTCGTAGTCCTTCACGTCGTAGACGCTCACGCCTTCGAGCACCGCCGAGCGCGCACCGGTGACGGCGACGTTCAACGCGGCGACCGCGAGGTCGTCGTGCGCGGCGTTCTGCTGCGCGCGCAGGCGCACCTTGCCGCCTTCGTTGCCTGTCACGTCGATCAGGCCGCCCATCAGGTTGAGCTGGCCGCCCGCCGCTTCCAGCGTGACGCGGCCGGTGCCCAGTTCGCCGGTGGCGCCGGCCATCAGCTGCGCGCCCTGGCGCATCGCCACACCGTTGCCGGCGGTGATGCGGATCGCGCCGCCGTAGCCCGAGCGCGCGTCCACCGTACCCGCGATGTCGATGCTGCCGCGGTCGGCGGTGAGGCCGAAGTCTTCCACCGTCGTGAGGCCGCCCAGCACCACGTCGCCCTGGCGGATGCGGAACTGGCGCGAGCGGTTGAAGCCCGCATCGTTCAGCCGCTGGCTGAAGCCCGCGAAGTCGGGCAGCGCCTCGATGTCGAGTGCGAAGCTGCCGGCCCTGCCGCCATGGCTTCCCGCCTGCGCCGCGATGGTTCCGTCCAGCACCACGGTGCCGCCCTGCGATGCCGCCAGGCTCAGCGTGCCGGCGTCGCCGCCCTTCGGATGCGCCGCGAGGTTGAGCCGGCTGCCGGCGTTGAGCCGCACGTCGCCGCCCACTGCCGACAGGCCGATGCGGCCCGCGTCCGCGTACTCGGCCACGTCGAAGAACTGCCTGGCGGAGCCGCCCACGTCGAGGGTGGCGCCCTCACTCACCACCAGGCTGCCGCCGGTCGCCGTCATGTCGATGCTGCCCCCTCGCGCGACCGCGCGGCCGCCGAAGGCAATGCTGCGGCCCGTGAGGCTCATGCGCAGGCCCAGGCTGTCCTGCGGGTCGAACGACGAGGTCCCGCCTTCTGCCGAAGCCACGACCTGCAGGGCACCGCCCGTGGCCATGGATTGCACCGCGCCGCCGCGGCCGGTGAGCAGCGGCGTGTGCAAGGCGAGCGGCGAGGCGCCCGTGTCGATGCCGCCCGCGCCCTCGCCGACGATCGCGTCGCGGCCCGACAGCGTCACCGCGCCGAAGCCCGAGAAGCGCTTCTGGCCCGCGCCCAGCACCAGCGTGGCCGCGTCCAGCGTGAAGCCGCCCGCGCCGGTGCCGGCCGGCACGCTGGAACCGCCGCCGCTGTTGACGAGCGCGATGCGCTCGCCCTTGATCGTCACGTCGCCCGCGCCGCGGCCGACGAATGCGGCGCCGTCGAAGGTCAGCGACTTCAGGCCGGCCGCGCCCAGGTCGAGCGAGCTGTAGAAATCGAAGTCGGTGTAGCTGCGCAGCGTCAGGCGCGTCGAATGGCCCAGCTGTGCGAGCGCGCCGCTGTCCAGCACCATGCCTTCGGTGCCGCCGCCGAAGCCGATGCGGCCGGCCGCCACCGACAAGTCTGTGCCGGCGATCTGCGCCGAGGCGGCCAGCTCCGTCGTGCGCGTGGCGTCGATCAGCAAGGCGGCGTCGCCGTTGACGACGGCGCCCGCACCGACAGCCACCAGCCCGCCGCGCGAGGTGTCCACGCCCTGGCGGATCACCTTGACGGCGTCGCCGGTGCTCACGCGCATCAGCGCGCCCCAGTCCCTGGCGGCCGAGACGAGCACGTCGTCCACCGCGTCCTTGGCGTCGATCACGCCGTCGTTGTTGTCGTCCAGGTTGCCGTCCGGGTCGGCGTAGACCGCCGCCGCCCGCGGCTTCATGACCAGGCTGCCGGCGCCGCGACTGCTGCGGCCCTTCGCGCTGACGCGGCTGCCGGCCTCGATGGCCACGTGGTCGCTCGCGGCCAGGATGATTTCGGGGCCGAACAATTCCGAACCCTCGTTGTTGCGCACCACGATGTCGGTCGCGGTCACGTCCAGTTCCAGGCCCAGCGCGTTGCCCTTGCGCTTGCCGCCTACGAGCAGGCTGCCCGCGCCGAAGTTCGACAGGCTCGCCGAATCGATGACAAGGTAGCCGTCGGCCTGCAGGCTGGCGCTGTCCTGCCCGCCGCCGACGATGGCGATCTTCTTGCCGGCGATGTCGACCAGCCCGCCGCGCCCGCCCGCATCGGGCGCCGAGCGCAGTGTGCCGTCCAGCACCAGCCGGCGGCCCGCGTCGAACACCACCGCGCCGCCGTCGCGCGGCAGGCGCGGCGTGACGACGTCCTGGCCCGTGAGACGGTACTGCGTGAGCTTGAAGGCCTCGGACGAGAAGAAGTCGTTGGCCGTGGCCTCGTGGTATTCGGAATAGCGCCGCACCGTGGCGCCCGACATCACACGCCACGCCGAAGCCTGCACGTCCTGGTTGCCGCCGTAGGTGTTGCCGGCCTTGCCCTGCATGACCAGGCTGCCGTCCGGCGCGCGGGTGGCGGGCGCAAGCGCGCCGCCCCATGCCTTGCCCGTGGCCTGCACCGCGAAGGCGCCGGGCAGCAGCGCATAGCGCGCGGGCAGCAACGTGTACCAGCCGGCCGCGAGACCGGGACCGCCGGCGAGCCAGACGCGCTGGCCCGCCGCGGCGCCGCCAGCGGGCGCCACGCCGGCCTGCCCAGGCAGGATCGCGTACATGCCCGGCATGTTCAGCACATCGTGCGAGCCGCCCGGGCCCGGCACGAATTCGGAGGCATGCAGGTCGCCGCCACCCGCGATGTCCACCACCGCACCGCGCGCCAGCGCCACGTCGGGCGACTTCATGGTGATGCGCTTTTCGGGCGGCGCGACCAGCGAGCCGCTGGACGGATTGACGGGGTCGACCCCTTTGGACGGGTCGTGCCAGTGCTCGTTGTTGGACAACGTGCCGAAGGGCACGGTCAGTCCGGCACCCGACACCGAGGTGAGGCTGCCCGCGCCCAGCGACAGGCGCTCGCCGGCGTTCAGCTCGATCTGCCCGAAGGGCGCGCGCAGCACGCCGTTCTGCGCTATCACCGGTGCTTCCAGGCGCAGGCTGCCGCCGGCCGACAGGGGTGCGCTGCCGGCATCGCCCAGGCGCTCGACGGTGATCGAATCGCCGGCGCGGATCACGCCGGTCATCGCCGTGGTCGGGTACACCTGACCGGCGTTCAGCACCAGCTGTCCGTCCACGTCCAGGTTGACCTGCAACCGGGTTTCTTCGTTGATCGGCGAAGGCAGCGCGCCGCCCATGCGGATCTCGCCGGCTTCGAGCACCGTGCGCCCAAAGCCGCCGATGCGCACGGCGCCGGCCTGGAACTGGGTCGGATCTTCCGAGGCCGAGATGTCGATCAGCGAGCCGGCCACGGTGAGTTGCCCCGCCCCTGCCGGGGATGCCGACGATGCCAATGGCGCGGGCGATGCGCCAGGCACGGCCGTCAGCACGATGCGCGGCGCGCGCAGCGACGACGACGAGCCCGCATGCCCGACGATCGCCCCCTGCAGCGAGATCGAGCGGCCCAGCGCCAGGTTCGCGTCGTCCAGGCGAATCGCGCCCTGGGTCGCGTTCACCAGTGAGAGGTCGGCAAAGCCGCCGTCCCTGAACGCCTGCGGACGCACCGTCAATGCAGAGGGCTGGCCGGGCTTTTGCAGCACGTCGCGCAGCAGGTCGCCCGAAAGGAGCGCATCGCGGAACATGTCCAGCGCCTGCGGCGTCAGGCCGAACTGCGCCGGATCGAGCGCGCCGGCCGCGCCGGGCAGGCCCAGCCGGTCGGACACCACCAGTTCCTTCACGTCCGCCAGATGCGCGAGCAGGGAAGACGGCAGGATCATCGGCCCGTCGATCTCGTAGCCGTAGCTGCGCAGGCCCGGCGCCCAGTCGAAGTCCAGGCCCTGCTTCCAGTCGCTGCACGCACCGTCCACCATGAAGCCGTAGCAGTCCGGGTCCGGCAGCACGCGCTGGAGCTGCTCCAGCGGCGAGCCGTTCGGGCCCGACGTCGCGGTCATGTTCAGGAGGATGCGCCCGCCGATGCCGTTGGGCCCGCCCGCCTTGCCCAGCATCGTGCTTTCGATCAGGCCCTTGCCCTTGATCTCGATCAGGCCGCCGTTGCTGTCCAGCGTGATCGCCTGCGCGGGCCTGGGCATGCGAGTGCCCGAGGGGCCGGCATCGGCGACGCCGTCGATCGTGCCGGTGGCGCCGGACACATCGATGAGCGCGTCCTTCTCGAGCCGCAGCTCGCCCGCCTGGATCGACACCGTGCCGCCGTCGCGCACCTCGCCCACGCGGCGCCCGCTGCTGTCGACGTGGATCCGCGGCACGCCGCGCGCCAGCAACTCGCCACCGGCTTCGAGCGCGGCTGTGGTGCCGCTCAACGCGATGCGGCCCGCCGGTGCGTCCAGACGCCCGGCGACCGTCAGCGCACCCTGTTCGCCGCCGGCGTTCAGCGACAGGCTGCCACCGGTGTCGGTGCGCACGCTGGCACCCCGCGCGACGCGGATCGGGCCGTTCTCGGTGCCGAGCGACAGCGTTGCGGGGGCTCGCGTCGCGCGCTCGTCGGGCCGCAGCACGCCCAAGGGGGCCGCATCGGCCAGGTTGCGGCCGCTCGGCAGGTCGCGCCAGGCGAAATTGTTCAGCACGAGGCTCGCGGCCTGCGGCGACACCGCCACGCCTTCGGGCACCACGATGCCGTGGCCTTCACCGCGCACCGAGACCGTGACCTTGCCGAAGCCGCGCTCCCCGAAGAGCGTGGCGGGCAGCACGACAGCCGTGGCGGCGGCATCGTCCGCCTGCGGGCTGGCCGCCATGCCGCCGACCTGCACCGTCGAAGCGGCCTGGATCGACAGGCTGCCCGCCGAGCCCGCGGCATGGGCGCGCAGGTTCAGCGCACCCAGATCCAGGTCGGGTGTCACACCGGTCAACGAGATGGCCCCCGCATCGCCCACGCGCAGCGTCGGCAGGCCCTGCTTGCCGGAGTCCACGCGACCGCCGCCCGACACATCGAACACGGCTTCCTTGTGGGCCGAGATCTTTCCGACATTGACGGTGATGGCGCCACCATCGATCGCCCAGGCGCCGCGCAGGGCGCCGTCGCGCCAGGTGTTGATCCACTGGCCGCTGGCGTCCAGTCGCCCATGCTCGCCGACTTCCAGCTTTCCGTTGGCCGACGAAAGCCCGATCTGCCCGCCCGGCGCGCGGATCTGCCCGTGGATGCGGATGTCGTTCGTCGAGCCTTCGGTGCCGGCCACCGAAAGCGACGCGCCCGGCGACAGGTTGAGCACGGCGCCGCTCGCGAGTTCGAAGTCGCCGTTGATGTGGTTCAGCACGATGGTGCCCATGCCCGAATTGCTGAGCATGTCGTCCGACAGGAAGGTGAGCTTGCGCGACTTCAGCTCGCCCGGCTTCAGCTGCAGGTAGAAGTCGTCGCCCAGCTTCGTCTTGGCATCGAAGTCCTGCGCGAGCCGCTTCGGGTCGTGGCTGACGACGATGGTGCCCGGCGACCACGGCCGGCCGTCCGGCGAGTTCTCGCCCAGCTCCAGCCGGCCGCCCTTGTTGCCGCCCGGCTTCTGCGACTGGCGCTCGCCCACCACCACGCCGCCCAGCATGTCGCCCTCGAGCACCATGGCGTCGCCCGCGTGGATCTGCACGCCGCCGGCCTTGCGCCCTTCGGTGTAACCGGCCTCCTTGTAGTCGGCGCCGATGAGCGGCGTGCGCCAGGTGGTCTTCACGCCCCAGCGCGCATGCTGGCGGGTGAACTCGCCCGCGATGCCGGTGTAGTCGGTATCGGACAGGGCCCGGTCCATGGTGTGCACGCGGCCGTCGGCGCCCATGAGCTTGGTCGCGGTGTTCATGCCGTCGGCATAGCGCACCGAGCCGCCGGACACGTCCAGCATCGATCCCGTGCGCGTGATCACCGCGCCGCCCGCGCGCAGCGCGATGCTGCCCGCGTTGGCCGAGAGCTCGCGCAGGTCGGTCTTGCCCACGCCCACCCAGCCGCTCACGTCGCCCAAAGGCGTGCCCACCCAGGCGCCGGGAATGTAGGTGGCGCCGTCGGGGCCGAGCACCCATTGCACGCCCGCCATCGGCCCGTCCTTGAACACGCCGCTCACGCGCCGGTCGACGATCACCTTCTTGCCGCGCACCCACGAGTCGAGCAGCATCGGCGAGTCGCGCAGCTCGTTGATGCGCAGCTCGGCCTCGATGAAGTTGCGCGACATGTCCACCTGCATGCCCTGCAGGCCGGCCACGCTCAGGAAGGCCTCGCTGTCCAGGTAGATGCGGCTCGCGTCCCGCAGGCTGCCGGGCTTGAAGTACGGGAACTGCGTGAACATCGGATTGACCGCCGATTCGACATGGACCGTTCCCGCCGGCACCAGCACGCCGGCCTTCGAGCGGATGTCGATCAGCTGCCCGTAGAGGCTCACGCGGCCCGGCTGGTAGCGCGTGGCGAGCGCGGCGGCCTCGATCTCGCTGGTGTCCGAGGCGTCGGGCAGTACCTGCGAGATGCTGCCTTCGCCCAGCGTGAGCGTGCCAGCCGACCAGTTGATCAGGTCGTTCACGCCGTCCGCGTACATGTGGGAGCCCAGGCCCCAGGCGCGCAGCAGGATCGAGCCGTTGCGGTTGTTCAGCGCGGTGGTTGCGCTCAGCACGCCCGACTGGCGCACGTCCTGCGCCTGCAGGGTGATGTTGCCGCGGTCGGCCTGCACGGTGCCGGTGTTGACCACCTCGTAGCCGATCGCCTTGGCGCGCGCGGCCATCTCGGGCATGACGACATCGCGCAGGCCGTTGACGAAGCTGGCGTCGGCATAGACCGGCGAGAGCTTGAGCGCCCCCCACACCTGCCCGCCGGTGAAGGCCCAGCCGGGCACTGCCGAAGCTGCCACGTCGAGGCCGCGGGGGGCGTTCGGGTCCTGTGCGGACGGCGTCTTCAGGTAGATGTTTTCACCGGCCGCCAGGATCACCTGGCCGTCGGGCGCCGAGATGCGTCCCGCGTTGCGCACCTTGGGCGCGAACAGCATGACCTTGCCGCCGCTGGTCGCCGCCAGCTGCGCCCCCGCGTCGACCCGCACTTCGCCGGGCGCCGCGCCGGGATCGAATCGGTCCACGTTGCCCATGCGGTCGGGCGCACCGCCGACGCCGGGCTTGAAGCCGTTGTCGCCATAGATCTCGGGCCGGGCCGAGGTGAATTCGCCGAACTGCGGAATCGGGAAATCGTTGCCCTGGTTGGCGAGCACCTGCGGGTTGTTGATGCCCAGCTTGAACTGTTTGTCCGACAGCGAAAGACTCGATGCCACCAGCGAGCGCGTGTCCACCTGGCTGGAGCCGGTGAAGACGATGCCGTTGCGGTTGATCAGGTACACCGATCCGTCGGCCTTGATCTGGCCCGCGATCTGGCTGGGCCGGCCGCTCGGGTCGTTGATGCGGTTCAGTGCGATCCATGCGTTGGTGCCGTCGGGCTTGGCCCCGCCCTTCTGGTCGAACTGCACCGTGGTGTGCTTGCCCACGTTGAAGCTCTCCCAGTTCAGGATCGCCTTCTCTGCGGTCTGCTCGATGCCGACGACGGTGCGGCCACCCGCCGCCGTCTGCACCGGCGCCCTGGCGTTGAGCCAGCCTGCGGTGAGGCTGTTCGTATCGACCTTCAGCCCGCCGTCGGCCAGGCCGTCGGGGATGTCCGAGCCACCGTTCGACGCAGCCTCGCGTGCGGCGGCCTGCGCCGCCTGCTGCGCGGCGATGGACCGGGCCGCCGTGTTGAGATTGCTCAAGGAGCGCTGCAGCTGTTCGCCGGCCTTGCGTTGCTCCAGCGGGTTGGTCAGCATCGATGCCGGCATGCCGTTGGGCAGGCGGCCCGTCGCCGCGGCCGTGTTCTGCACGGCGTTCTTGCTGGCGAACCAGGCGCCGCTGAAGGCCTGCTGGGCCTGGGCATCGAGCACCAGTGCGCCGTTGGCAGCCAGCGTCATGGCAATGGCGCGCGCGATCGGCGCCATGCGAAAGCGCCGTGCCTGCCGCCGGTTGCGCGCCTTCGTTGCGTGGATCGGTGTGAGGGGCCCGCGTGTGCTCATGAGTCGTTTCCGCCGGAAAGTTGAGTCGATGCACTACGACGAACGGGCACCCCACGACCCCGCAACTTATTTTTCAGGCCGCGCACCACGGCCGTTCGATTCAGCTGAGAACGGTCAACCCACCTGGCAATGAACGGGCGTCGAGATCGAAGGCATGCTGCAGCTGCACCAGCGCCAGGTCGAGCGATGTGATGTAGAAGCTCCCGGTGACCAGGCGGCTGCGCGCGGCCGTGTTCATCAGCACCACACGACCGCGTCGGTAACGGTTGATCTCCTCGAGCACGTCGGACAACCGGGCCTGCGTGAACACAAGCTCGCCCTTGCGCCAGGCCGACAGGTTGGCGGCGCCGACCAGCGCCACGCTGCTCACCGACGTGCCGTCGTACACCGTCTGCTGGCGCGCGCGCAGCTCACGCGCACCCGTGGGATGCTCCACGCGCACCGCGCCTTCGATGCAGGTCACGCACACCTTGGCGTCCAGGTAGCGGACCTCGAAACGGCCCGACTCGGCCAGGCTGCGGCCGGCCCCGGCCACGACGCCGAATGGCCGTGCGCCGCTGCCGGACGACAGATCGAACGCGGCCTCTCCCTCGAGCAGGTCAACGCCGGTCGTCCGGCCGTCCACCGTGCGGCGCCGGATACGGGTCTGCGTGTTCAGGGTGACCTGCACCCGCTCGGTGAGGCCCACCTCCAGCTGCTCACCGGTGGCAGTGCGGTAGTCGGCACCCCACCCCGCCGGTGTGGGCCACAAGCCCGCAGACGGATGGAACACCGCCACGCCCGCGACACCGGCCATGGCCGCCGCGCCCGCTGCCGCACCGAGGAAGGCGCGGCGCGCGAGCACCGATCGGGGCCGGTGGCGCGCATGAAACGCCGCCGCATCGGCATTGGTGCGAAGCACGCCGGCAGAGGCCTGACCGAGCACGGCCCATTGCGCCCTGGCCTCCTTGAAGACCGCCGCGTGCGCCGGGCCGCGCGCCAGCCAGTGCTTGAAGCGCTGGGCGTCCTGCGGCTTGACGGCACCCGAATGAAACAGCCGCAGCCACTCCCAGGCCTCCTGCCGCGTCGTGTCGGCCGCGAGGGCGGGATCGTCGACCGGCGCCGTCAGGGGGTCGTGCATCACGGCCGCGGCCCTTCTTCTGGGCCTCGGCCCACTGCGAGCGCCAGGGTGATTCGATTCTTCACTCCGTATGACGAACGGGCCGCGCCGATCCCGCAACTATTTTTTGTCATGGGCCATCCGGGCACTCAGGTAGTCGTGCGCATGCTTGAGTTCGTATTCGACGGTGCGCAGGGAAATGTCCAGGCGGCGGGCCACTTCGGGCTGCGTCAGTCCCTCCAGGTGCACGAGCACGACGACCTCGCGCCGCCGCGCCGGCATGCGATCTAGCAACTTGATCACGGCGTCCAGCTGCGAACGCGCCTCGGCGATCCGCGCGGGTCCCGGCGCCGTGTCGGCCAGTTCCATCAGCGCATCGATTTCTTCGAAAGGCAGGTTGCGGCTCTGGCGACGCTGGATGTCCAGCGCAATGTTGAACGCCATCCGCACGAGATAGCCGCCGGGCCGCTGGATCGGCCCTGCTTCGCTTCCGCCCTGCTGGTCGTTCACGCGCAGCCAGGTGTCGTGCAGCGCGTCCTCGGCCAGGTCTGCATTGCGCAATGCGCGACCCAGCTGGCGCTTGAGGGCGTCGTAGTGCCTGGACAGGTAGTCCATGAGCACGGGTCGGACGTCTTCGGCCATGGACAGGTCAGGACGGCGAGCGGCCGGCCGCCTCGCGACAGCGCGTTCCGCCACGCGCATCGGTGGGCAGGATGAGCAGCGTCAAAGGCTGCGGCAGGTCCGGCGGCGGCGCATGCGCGAGCCGCACGCCCCGCAGAACCTCCAGCATCTCGGCGTCGCGGGCCGCGTCGCCGGTCAAGCCGAGCAGGCGCGGCCGGCGAAGCTGGCCCACCTCGTCCACCTCGAAGCGCAGCAAGGACCGGTACGTTCCCGGCCGCGTGCGCACATTGCCGCACAACGCTTCCCAGACCCGCGCCTGCAGCAGGCTGGGGTAGCCCGCCAGGCTTCCAAGGCTGGCCGCGCGCGGGGCCTCCGCCCGGGCCTGCGCCGGCCTCAGCGCAAACGTGACGGCCGAACCCGTGCGGATCTTTTCGGCCACCAGGCCCGTGCCCTCCAGCAAGAGATCAAGCGCAGTGTCGGGGGCGTAAAGCCCGCGCACCGCAGAGGACGTCAGCTCCGCCAGGATTTCGCTGCGAAAGAGTGCAGGCTGCCGCGTGACGGCGGCATAGCGCTTGAGAGCATCGGCCAAGGGAAGCGATGGAATGTCGAAATCCAGTGCTGCATCACCCGTGCGGGGCACAGCACCGGCCGGAGCCTCGCCCTCGCGCGGCGGCGATGCAGGTCCGTCGCTCGCCCAGGCCGTGCCGGCCGCCCAGGACAGCGCGAGCGCGCAAAGTGCGACACTGCGGCCCGTCGAGCCCGCGAACCCAAGGTGCACGTCGCTCACCCCCGAGGCACAACGATGCCGCGCGCGTCGTCACGTCCGCCGTGATGATGCGAAGGCCGTGACAGGAGGAAAATTGGAGTCGGCAAGGAGTGCGCGCCAATCTGGAAACTCGCATGCTGTCACCGGCGTATGACGGTCTCGTTGCAACGTCAGAATTTCGTACGCCTTGGTGCGTCGCCGCCGTCACGCGGCGTGTGGCTCGCGTCCCGTGTGCCACAAATCACCCCATCGACATGATTGGCAGGGCACTCAACGTGACAGCGTTCGTCCTTGAGGTCCGTTCCCCGGTTTTGAGTTGGCTACCGGTGGACTCCGTCGGATATCACTGGACTGTCAGCAGGCGATTTCCCAAAGAAAAAGGGCGTTCACTGGACTTCAGTGAACGCCCTTGGACGTTGTTTGGGCTGGGGTCTACTGAATGATGTCCTGAAACCCTCATGAATATTGGAAGGACTAGCTTCACTTTCTGATTTGTTCCCCGTTTTGTTCCCCGGTCTTCATCTGGCAATAGCCTACTGCCCATGTAGGGGCGCTTGCCCGCCCTTGGCACCCAAGCGCTCCGCGATCGCCTCTGCGAAGGCCTCGGTTAGCGAGCGCCGTCGATATTGTTGCAAAATGTTTGACTCACCTATATTCGACGTTTCGGAGGGAAATCAATGGCGAGACGGCGCAAGTCCAGCATGGCCGAGGACCTCATGGATATGGTGGCCTTGCTGCCCTGGTGGGCGGGCGTGGCATTGGCGCTCACCAGCTACTGGGTACTGCATGCCATTGCCACGCGCCCCCTGCCCGCAGCTCAGTCCGCCCAGCAGATCGGGCAGTTGGCCACGACTGCCATCTGGCAGGGTCTGGCCACTGGAGGTCAGTATCTGCTGCCAGTGATCTGTCTTTTCGGTGCCGCCATGTCGGCGGTGCGGCGGCAACAGCGGCGCGCCTTGTTCGACAGGACATCCGCAAGCAGCAGTGCCGATGCGTTGCAGGGCATGTCCTGGCAACAGTTCGAACTGCTAGTCGGTGAAGGATTTCGACGACGCGGATATGCGGTCAAGGAGGTTGGTGGTGGCGGAGCCGATGGGGGTGTGGACCTTGTGCTCACCAAGGCCGGCGAGAAGTCCTTCGTTCAATGCAAGCAATGGAAGGCCTTCAAGGTCAGCGTCTCGACGGTGCGGGAGCTCTATGGCGTGATGGCCGCGCACGGCGCAGCGGGCGGCTTCGTCGTGACATCCGGGCGCTTCACGCAGGAGGCCACCGCGTTCGCCAACGGCCGCAACATCCGGCTCATCGATGGGCCGGCACTCATGCAGCTCCTGCGCGAAGCGCGCGGCAAGACTGAGGCAAGCTCATCACATTCCGATGCGCCCTTGCCGCATGTGATGGCAGCCACCGCAAGGTCCAACGAATCGGCGGGCATCACTCAAACGACGGCGCCAGCTGTGTCAGCCCATCCCCATTGCCCGAAGTGTGACAAACCGATGGTGCGACGGGTGGCGAAACGCGGCGCCGCGGCCGGCAAGGCCTTCTGGGGATGCTCGGATTTTTCTGCTGGATGCCGAGGCACGCGCGAGATTCAGGGCATCTGATGCCGACGGACTCTTAAGCCGCCGGTCGAGTGCTCCAATCGACGATGACCTCGTGGTCTGCGAGTCATGCCGTTAAAGGCGGGGCGTCCATCCCATTGCATACGATGCAATGGCTCGGGTCACAAGTCTTTCTACGTCTTGCTGCCGTGGGGTACATGTTCGCCAGAAAGCGCCCGCGTCCAGGACAGGGCTTCCTCAAGGTTCAGGTACAGACTCGCATACGCCTTGCGCAGCAGTCCATCGGGCAAAGCCCAGTCCCATTTCTCGCGCTGCAGGTTGCGGACATCGGCCAGAAGCATGTCGAGCGGCGGAGGCTCATCCATTGCCGCATCGATGAGGGCATCGATGATCCCCTCGATACCCGACTCTCCTTTGATCACTTCGATGCCTGGGCCGGCCGCATTGGCCGAATAGCCTCTGCGGCGAAGCATGCAGGCCAGCGCTTCGTTGGCGGCATCCCCGAGCCAGGTCAGCAGCACCACTTCGCGGCCCTGGTCCACCATGAGGTCATTCGCCAGATTTCGTTCAGCGTAGTTCGCCCTACCTTCAGCCAAAAACCGCCTGGCCACTTCATCCAGATACGGCGGTACATCGGACGACTCGAACAATTGGTGCATTCGCTGGTGAACGCGTGTGTGGGTACGTCCTGCCCCACCTGAGAACAACGGCGGCGCTCCGCCACCGGAGCGGACGACGAATATGGTCTTCTGCTCCTCGTCGATGTCTTCTACCAGCCAGGTCTTGCCGGCGAACAGGATGCGCTGGCCTACGCTGAGCATCTGCGATACCGGCAAAGTGCCGAGCGTTTTACCGCCGCAGACAATGCGGAACTCCTCGTCCGCGGCAAACGCGGCATAGAAGGTGTAGTGGTTGACGAACTTCTCGCCGACGCGGCCATGCAGCAGAAGACCGCTGGACTCCTGCATCAGCAGTTCCTTCTGGCCGAGATGACGAACGAGTTCGACAAACTCGCCTTTGCCCAGCCCAATGAAAGGGGCTCCGGAAGCACAGAACATCGCATGGAGTTGTCCAATGGTCGCCCCGCCGTTCTGCGCCACGTAGGACAGCATCTGCTGAACCAGTGTCGACAGGTGAACGCCATGCGCCATGGGCGGCTCAAACCAGCCTTCCAGCAGCAATGAGATCATCGCCGTCACCTTCACCGTCTCCAGCCGGAGTTCATCGGCGAGCGAGGGCTTCCCGCCAAGCGCGTTCTCCACGCTATAGCCTCGCAAGATGGCCGGCTCTCCCTTTCGGCGACCAGACCGCCCCAGGCGCTGTCGCAAGCTGGCCACCGACGGTGGTGGACCGATCTGGGCCACGCTCTTGACGGCGCCAATGTCGATGCCCAACTCCAGCGTGTTGGTACAGATGGCGGTCGCGGGGAATTCCTTCTGTTTCAGGGCCGCCTCGGTCTCCGAGCGGATCTCCTTGGACAGACTGCCGTGGTGTGGCCAGAACTCATTGGGCACCTTCTCTTGCACGCAAAGTCTATTGAGAAGGTGCGTGTAGCGTTCGACCTCCCGGCGCGAGTTTGGGAAGACCAGGTTGTTCGTGCCGCGCAAGCCCTGGAACAGATGCAGGGCGATCTTCGCCGGTGTGACAGGTTCCGGCTCCTCGTCGCCATCCTCATTGCGCACAGCCAGCGGCTCCTCATAGCCTTTGACCAGGATTCTCAGCTCACTGTGGGAGGACTTCGACTCCACCAGGGCAACCGACGCCCCTTGCCCCGGACGCAGAAAATCGGCTGCCAGACGCATGTCGCCCAAGGTCGCGGAAAGGCCGACACGCGGCACTTGGCGGCCGATGACCCGCTCGATGCGATGCATCAGGGATTGAAGCTGTTTGCCGCGTTCTGATCCGATGAAGGCATGAAGCTCGTCGACGACGAAGAACGCCAGCCGATCGAACACCGCACCGATCGACGTACCTCGATGGCACAGCGTTGCCTCTAGAGACTCCGGCGTGATGAGCAAGACCCCTTGCCGCTTCGCCAGGAAGCGTGCCTTGGCCGAGGAAGAGATGTCGCCATGCCAGGGCCACACCGGAATTTCCAGTTGTTCGCACAGCCGGTCCAGGCGACCGAACTGGTCATTGATGAGCGCCTTGAGCGGACTGATGTAGACGATGAGCCCCAATGGCTCCGTCTGAAGCAGGCTCGTCAGCGCCGGCAGAAATGCCGCCTCCGTTTTGCCGGCGGCCGTGGCGGCTGCCACGATGACGTCCCGGTCCGCTTTGACGATCAGCGGAATGGCGGCTTCTTGGGCATCTCTCAGCGACTCCCAGCCTTCGGCCCATAGGAAGCGCTGGATGCGCTCGTCGAGCAGGAAGAAGGAAGCGCTATCGCCGGACATGCGTTCGGGCCAAGACCGTCACATCTTGAATGAGGCGAACTCATCGCCGTCGTCCGCCTCGACCTGCTGATCAGTCACGCCGCCGGTATCTGCAGCGACCTCTATGCCGCCCAGCAAGTCCTGCCATGCCGCACCAGGGTTCTGATCGAGCACAGCGAGCATGTTGATGAAGGCCGTGATGGTCGTGCGCGGCGTTCGGAAATAGGTGTCACCGATACGTTTGGAGCAGTGCTCCATGAAGCTGAAGATGCCTTGGTCGGGAACGAGGAACTTGTCGGCGTCGCCAAGTGCGTAGACAGAACGAATCTTCTGCAGCAGGACGTAGAAGTCCTCAGGCGTGAGGCTCGACAGCCGGACTACCGGTCCGCTGAAGTCGACCAGGCCATCTGAGGCGAAGGTGTTCTGCGCGAGGCGACTCTGTAGGGCGGGATAGCTGTAGAGCCCACGCCGGGTGTCCAGCAGAAACTCCGGCGTCCCCCCGAGAACAAACCCGAGGCCCACGGCTGTGCCCTGCAGTGAGTCGTTGAGGATGCGCAGGATCTGTTCGTAGTTCGCATTGCGGGCTTGCGTGTTGGCCAGCTTGTAGAGATTGACCAGTTCATCCAGACCGACCAGCAGGCCCGAGAAACCGGCAAGGCGCACGAAGCGCGCCATGAGCTTGAGTTGGTCATAGACCTCGGAATCGTCGACGATGCTTCGCACGCCCAGCGCCTGTCTCGCATCGGTCTTGGTTGCGAACTCCCCCCGCAGCCAGCGGATGGCATCGGACTTGAGCTTCTCGTTGCCCTCCTCATAGCCACGACAGTAAGCGGCTATGACGTCCGCAAAGTCGTAGCCGTTCACCAGTTCGGTCAATTGGTCGAGCTTCTGGCGCAAGACCGCCTCAGTCGATTGGCTGGACGCCTTGGCCTCCGTCTTGGCCGTCGCGATGAACTTCTCGACAATGCCCGCAAGCGCGCCCCCATCCGGCTTTGTTCGGGTCGACAGGTTGCGCATGAGTTCAGCGTAGAGCGAGCGGGCCTGACCGCCGCTGGCATGGAGGCGCCGATCCGGGTTCAGATCGGCTGTCGCCACCACGAGCTTCTTCTCCAGGGCCACGGCACGCACCAGGTTCAGGAAGAAGGTCTTGCCAGCGCCGTACTCACCGATGACCACACGGAATGCCGAGCCCCCGTCGGCGATGCGGGCTATGTCAGCCACCAGCGTCTCGATTTCCCGGGCGCGGCCGACCTGGATCAGGTGCTGGCCGCTGCGGGGAACGACACCCGCGCGCAACGATTGGATGACCGCATCGCGGTCTCTGGGGCGGATCGGTGCGTTCATGCTTCCAGCTTCTCCAAGAGTTCAGGGTTCACGGTCACGACATCCTCGCCCTCAGTGAACGGTATGTCGTGCACCTCGAAAGCCGCCTCGTTGAGGGCTTCGATGGCTCCATCGATCATCAGGTCCAGATCGGCCGCAGCATCGCCGAGTTCGTCCTTTGTCCACTCCGGCCGCGACAGCAGCAGGCGCGCGAGCGCGCTGTGCGCCTCGTCCAGGCCGAGCAATCCCGGCGATGTCGTTTCAGCATCGCCTTCAGGCTCTGGTTCGACGAACACCGGTTCGGGCGTACTCTCTTCCTTGAAGATTCCCGAGAGCAGCGCCGATACGGCTTCGGTATCCTTCTGGAGGGCGGCAATGCGCGCGGGATCGAGCTTGAACCCAGTTTCCTCGACCTTCGCGGCAACCGCCGCCGTTGGTCTCGCCCCCGCAGCCACTGCATGCACGTCGGAAAACACCTTCTTGGGCTCGACGCCGAGGGCCTTGTAGACCTTCTCCAACATCTTCATCTCCGTGGGCGAGACATCTCCATCGGACTGCGCGACTGTGGCCATGAAGGCGGCAATGGTCTCCTTGGCGCCAGCATCCAGCGGCTCCAGCTTCTTTCTGAGCGTGGTCAGCGATGCCGGCGTCGCCATAAGCAGACGCAGGTGCGCCAGAAGCCTGCGGACATGGTTCGGCGTGAGATGCGCCCAGGACTGCACCTGCGCTCGGAGATGTCCCATTTCCTGGACACTGAATTCGCCATCGGCTGCCGCAACAGCCGACGCCAGGTCCAGCGTCAGCACGGCGGCTTGGTAAGCCGGCGTGGAGCGGCTGGCGGCCTCTCCAGGTGGCACGGCGAACAGCACGACCTTATCGTCCGGCTTGGGCAGCCTGGCTCCACCCAGGACATCGGGCTCGATGCCGATGTTCAAGGATTCGAGCGCTCGCGCCAACGCCAGCGTGCGGTCCCTCGTCAGGGTCGTCTTCGCATCCAGGCTGCCAAGCAATTCCTGGAACGACATGGCGATCATCCCCTCGCCCATACGCGCCTTCAGGTCATGCAAGGCCTTCTGGGCACCTTCGGGCCACAACGTGGCGGGCAATTGCAGCAGCCCCTCCAACGCATGCCTGCCATCCGGATTCCGCCCCACATAGCGGCTGAACGGCTCCAGTTCCTTCGTGGCCGCCTCGACAACCTGGTGCAACTTCTGGATGGGCGCGGTCAGGACGGTGACGTCGGGCGTATTCCCAAAGGACAGGGTCAGATCCGAGTACCCGCGAAAGCCGGCAGAGGCGGGGCGATGAACCAGCTTGATCTTTGTTTTGTTCCTCGGAAGAGCCAAGCCCTGCCCAAACATCTCGTGGTACTTGGACACGAACAGCTTGTCGAACTCCTCAGGGCAACGCGTTGCCGGCGTTCGCAGATAGCTGGTCGGATCCAGCTTGGCCCAGGCCAGTGCCAGTTGCGTCGGCACCGGCACGCCATCGACCGCCGCCTGGCCGAGGGCGACACGGATGTAGAGCGGTAGTTCGTAGGTCTTGGGAAAACTCGGGATGGGCTTGAGATAGGCCTTCTCGGGGTGCTCTGCCAGAGAGACCCAGTCGAGCAGCGAACCGGCGTAGCTTCGGAATGAACCCGACTTGTCGCCATAGATGTCCAGCAGCCGACGCAATTCCTCCGCAATCACAGGCCAATCGGCCTTGGCGCCATCGTCCTTCGAGGCATCCAGGATGGCGCGGCGCTCCAGCCCGTAGAAGAAGATGAAGACGTATCCAACATCGGCCTCGGGATCCTGTCTGCCGCCGGCCAGCCAATTCAGGTAGGCGCGCCGAGCGGAAGGCGAGACCTCCGAGTAGCTCGGCCAATAGCCCATCTGTCGCTCTGTGTAGTCGCCATTGGATGCGACGGATTTCGATGGGTCGATGAGGCTTGGATCATTGCCACCCGTGGGAGTAGGCAACGACGTGCCGACGTAGACGAGGCCACCGAGAATCGAGACGCCCCCGACTTCCACCGCCTCCCCAGCAGGGATCCAGGCACCGGGACCGAAGCGCTTGGGCGCGGCCGGAATGCGAAACGACGATGTGGCGGGCGCTGGGCTGGCCACAACCGCTACCGGCTGCTCATCGTCATGGCGTCGGCTGGGCGCACGGGAACTGACCGCCGGGCTCGGCGCAACCGGTGCGCGACTCTCGGGACGAGGGACCACGCGAGAAGAACGAGCAGCCTCCTGTGACGTCTCCTGCGCACTGCCCTTGAACTTGAGATAGAGATAGATGCAGACGCCGATTGCGGCGAGCACGCCAACCCCGATCCAGACCTCGCGCGGAATGGCGGCCAGCAGCACCAGCAACCCCACGACGACTGCACCGATGCCCCCACCCGCTCCCGATTTTTTTCGCCTGGCCATACCTTGCTCACTCCCGCCGCAAACAAATGTTACGACATTGTGCATGGCAATCGGAAATGGTTCAGCCTTGAGAGTCCTGACACGCCATGTGTGGCGTCGTCTTCTACGGCCCGTTCCAAGAAGCTGACCTGAGGTCGAGAGTTTCAGCATCTAGTGGTGATGACTGTTCGAGACGCTCCTAAACAGATTTCTTTTCTGCTGGATATGTTGACGAGATGGCTGTTTTGGCCATTCCCAGATCGGATCTCCTTCCTCGTGTCCTACATCGCCGTCACTCTCAATCACTTCCGCGCTCTGCAAGATTGGGCGATCAAGTACCAGGCCGATGTCCGGCTGGACATGACGACTTTTCAGGTGAACGTCCAATGGAGAGACGTGCGTTTCAACCTCCATCCTCAGTTTCTGAACACCACGGATGACGGACTGAACTATTCCTCAGTGCTCAGCCCCGCTGCGACGGGATTCATCGGATGGCTGCCGTATCGGCCGATCCAATGGCCGTATTCGAGCAACAAGCTGGACTTCAAGCGGTTCCTCGGCGAGCAGGGCATGAAGGCCCCAGCCATCTGGCCCGCCGACGCGAGAATTGACCAAGACTATGTTCTGAAATTGCCCGCCGGATCGTTCGGGCAAACGGTGTTTGGCCCCTATCGCCAGGGTTTTGACGCCAGGACACTCCCGGAGCACTTGAATAGAGCAGGAGATGGAATTTTCGCGGAGCAATTTATTGCGGGGCGAAATGTGAAGGTCTGGTATTGGGGGGGAGTACCCTTTCATTTTCATGTGCACCCGTATCCGTCTGTTCAAGGCGACGGCATGAGGAGCATCGAAGAGCTGATCTCCAGGCGGCTTGGCCGACTGGATGGGCTTGTTCCTGAAAATCAGGATAAACCGTGGATCGTGTCTTCACTCGCGTACCAGGGTTTGGGCTTGCCCGACATTCTTCCGGAAGGCCGCGAGGCATGGATTGAATACCGGTACGGACGCAGATATGCGCCCGACCCGATGCAGCCGCAGTCCGACGACATGATGGCAAAGCTCTCCGCATCTGCCCTTGAGCAGGTTGCGGCGGTAGGCGCCCTATTGCACGATGAACTGGTGAAAACTCTGCGTGTCCCCGTGCTCTTCGCCCTGGACGCAGTATTGGACTCCGAGGACCAAATCTGGTGGCTCGAGGCCAATTCGAATCCGATTCTTCCGCCTTCCGGGTATCCCCTGATACTTTCCACGCTGTTCGAGATAGACGAGGCGCAGTCCGATGCCCCGCCTCGACACTTGGCAGCCGGCACCGTATAGCTGCACCATGGAAAACTCTAGGCAGCACGCCCCGCACCGGCCAATGGCCGCGGGCAAATGGAACTACCGGCGCGGCGAGATGCTATGCCAGCTTCCGTTGAAGCGGCTGCGCGTCTCGGCGCCATTGGACTTCCTTCATGCAGTGGAGAGCAGTTGCGACGGCAAGGCCACATGGGATGAGGTGCGAAGCAATCTGATCCTGCGCTGGCCTGCGGATGACGTCGACGCTTGCCTGTCGACACTGCTGGAGCAAGGGGCATTGGTGGACGCAGCCCATTGCTTGGCGTCGCAAGCTCGAGTTGGCTGGACACCGCAACCGCACCCTGCGCCACTGAAGGACGCTAGCTCGCTCTATGCGCTGCGCGAATCTGTGGACCAGCGACTGATCGAGCCCAGCCCCGAAACCCGCAAATTGCGACCGCACGGCTCACCGATGATGGACCTCCTGTTGGCCAGAGGCAGCGCCCGCACGTTCGACGATCGCGCATTGCCGCTGCAAGCCGTCGTGAACATCCTGTGGTCCATGTACGGGGTACTGAGAAAAGGCGAGGAGCGCGTGCATCGCACCGTCCCGTCTGGCGGCGCCCTCTATGGGCTGCGATGGTTCATGGCACTGCTGCGCCCCATGGATGGGTATGCGTGCGGTTGGTATGAGGTGAGGTATCACGCAACTGAAGCCGAAGGTGGCGAGCTGTCCTTGACGCAATATCCCGGCGCTGTGGAACGCGCTTGGAGCACATTGCTCATGCCTTCGGTACTGAGTTTTGCGCATGCGGTGATCTACCCGGTCGCAGACATTCGCTTCATCGGCAAGAAGTACGGCAACCGCTCCCTAACCCTGGCGATGCTGGAAGCAGGTCACGCGTTGCAGAACGCCGCCCTTGCCGCTCAACTCGAAGGCGGCGCAACCATCATGCGCGGTGACACGGTTGAGATGGAAGTGCTCTCTTTGCTGGACCTGGACGAGTCGCTCTTCCCGCTCCCCTCTCTGGTCCTAGGTGCGGCGCCAACCCCCGAGCAGGAAGCATTGGCGCGCGTCGCCAACGAAGCCGCGCCGGTCCGCTCTGTGCCCAATCATTCCCAGAAACTGGCGCTGCCGACACGCATCGCTGTCGCCGGCCCGATCCATGTTGGCGAACCAGCTGAAAGCTGGTCCATTTGGACCGCGGGCCGCTCCGAGAATGCGCGACTCGCCGCAATGAAGGCAGAGGCGGAAGCATGGGAGCGCATCGGCTGGTCATCCCCCCGCGCCGAACTGGAGCATGGGCGCCTGAACGAAATCCCCCTCGCGCTCGATCCTCGTCACCTGGTGATGTACAGCCAGGCGCAATACCGTCACAGCGGTTTTCCCTATTCGCCCTTCTCAGGGCGTCGGCGCTACCCCTGGGTGAAAGCACAGCGCGCCAGCGACGGCAAGGACATCCACGTCATGGCGCAGTGTGTCTACGCGCTAAGTTCCTTGGCGCCTGAAGATGCGGCCCGCCCTTTCACCAACGCCAGCACGTCAGGTGTCGCTGCGTACACGGATCGAGATACCGCTCGCTTCCGTGCGCTTGTCGAGTTGGTCGAGCGGGACGCTTTTGCTCGTGCATGGCTTGGTCGCAAGGCACCTCCAATCATCGAAGAGACGGATCTGTCGCAAGCGGTCCGCCACAGGCTCTCTCGGCTGCGGTCGGCCGGATACACCCTCTCGATCCACATGTTGGCCTCCGACCATCTCCCAGTTGTTGCGGTTTTTGCGCAGAACGCCGCAGCCGCATTCACCTCAGTCACGACCGCCGCAGGATTCGACTGGCTGGACAGCATTGACTCCGCGCTGTCAGAAGCTGAGAGCCGCATACAGGAGCGGCACGGACGAGCACCCCACGCACCGCTGCGCATGGAAGATCTCACTCTGGCACGGCACCATGGTGACTATTTTCAGACGAATATCGGTTTCAAGGCGGCAGATTGGTTTGCCTCACAGCCGCAGTCTGTGTCACTACAGAACATGCACGGCTTTGCGGTCAATGGTCCTCAGTTGCTCGGGAACTTTCTTGCTGCAAACTTCGACGTTGTTTTCTGTGATCTCACGCCGTCCGGCGCAGCAGTCGATCAGGGACGCAGACCGCTGCACGTGGCGCGCGCCTTCGTACCCGGCCTGATCCCCATCTGGTTTGGCTACGGCGTCGAGCCCTTCGGCCTGAAGGAGGCTCACATCGCAAAGCCCGCAACGGCAGAGGACGTCCACCCCTCGTTACCGCCGCACCCGTGCACTTGATCGGAGGGATCGCTATCGGATACCACCACATGTTGCTCTTCATCACCCAACCAACTTACTAAGGAAATCACGTGAAAAACACCCCAGTTACCGCCTCGACCGCACGCCCCACAACCCAAGCTCTGCAATGCAATGTGGTCGTGGAACCGTCCACGATCGACTTCCTCAATGAAGGCTCGGTTTTCGTGGCAGGCTCCAGCAGCGACTGCAGCATGATCTCTCCGCTGCCGGAGCCCAAGAAAAGCAAGCGCCGCAGCCAAGTCAACACCGAACGTTGATCGCACGGCAGACTTTCGCATGTTCATCCTCCATTGCTCGGATGCGGACGGAAAGTCTGTGAGCCTGCGGTATGCACCGCATGCGAGCTCACTGACCAATATGGATGGAACGCCGGTTCTTGCGAGCCGGCGTCTCACCCAAGAGCACCGCTGGGAGGATGCTGTGCGCATCAGTCCGCAGCAACCTGGGCGAAAACTCGCGAATCCGACAGTGCTCAAGATCCAGCTGGGTTTGGGATGCAACTACACCTGCTCGTACTGCAATCAGTCCAGCCAGGTCGACGCGATGGCAATGACCAAAACAGCCGATGCGTATGCCTTCCTTGTCGACCTCGACAAATGGCTCAAGGAGCCTCCCGCCCGCATCGAGTTCTGGGGAGGCGAACCGCTGCTTTATTTCAGGAAGCTCGCCATTCTTGTCCCCGAGTTGGACAAGCGGTTTCCTGACGCCGAATTCTCGATGGTCACCAACGGCAGTTTGTTGACTGAGGAAATCGTCGAGTTCATCGCTCGCTACGATATTTGCATCACCGTTTCCCACGACGGCCCCGGACAGCATCTGAGAGGAGAGGATCCTTTCGAAGACCCCAAGCGCGGGGATTTGCTGAAAGCTCTATGGCAAGAGCGGAAGACGGGAGAACGGATGTGGTTCAGTTCGGTCCTGACCCCTGACAACAGCGACCCGGCGGCATTGCGACGCTGGTTTGTCGAGACGCTTGGCGACGAGTCGGTTGTCACTTCACTGGAGGGCGTAGTTGCAACGCACGACGACCAATCGCTCGCGGGGCCAGGTGTCTGGAACGCCGAGCAATATCGCTCGTTGAAAGACGCCGTGGCCGCATCATTCGAGACAGGAGAGGCGCTCTTGATCCCAGCGCTCAGGGAGAAAGCACGAAGCTTCATGGAATCCTTGTTGAGTGGCACGCCTTCCACCTCAATGGGACAAAAATGCGGGATGGATCGCAGTGATCACGTGGCCGTCGATCTGCACTCGAACGTGCTCACATGTCACAACACCGGAGCCAATGCTCAACATGGGTTGGGCTCCGCTTTGGCAATGGATGAAGTTCGGCTGGACACGTCGACCCACTGGGCGAATCGCGAATGCTGCAGTCATTGCCCGGTTCTTCAACTGTGCGGAGGGTCCTGCATGTATCTTGAGGGCGAGCAATTTGCGCAGTCCTGCGAGAACGAATACCAGTTCGGCCTGGGCGTACTTGACGGGACTTTGCGCCGAGCGCTTGGGTTGAAGCTCGACCGAATCGAGGGCGATGTCCGCCGTCCTGCACGTCGCAAGGTAATTCCAATTGCCATGGAAGACTCGTTCGTCAGAGCATGACGCATGCAGGCCTCGAGCAATTTCACCACCCCATGAAGCAAGAGGCGTCCCTCAACACGAGGAGCCAGATCATGTCCCGAGAGGAACTTCGCCCGATAGCACTGCGTGCTAGCGCCCGGGACGATCACGCTGTTCACTAGTTTCCCTTGGTCGTCGAAAACTTCGGGGCCTGCTGAGGCCACCGCATCAAGGCCAAAGAGAAGCATTACCTCGGGTGCGTTGCGATCTCTGCCGTTCTGCGGCGGCGGTGCGTGTGGGTTGCGACTCACGCACCGCGTGGCCAAGTACATCTCAGCCAGGCCACGGTTGCAGGCCTAGACTGGTCCACCGCTCAAACATTGAGCGACTTCACCCTGGAGCGCTGTGTGGTGCGGGGTCGCCAGGACTCACCACCTCACTACGTGTCCGCCAGACTAGGGCTGTACTCACCGGGAGCTGCAGCGCAAGGGCATGACACCCATGCTGCTTTGGGAAGAGTACGCCACGGCTTACGCCCCGCCAGCTGACCTTACCCAACATCTCCACCTTTCGTTGGATCTGTTTAGCGAAATCCCCTTGAAATCGGGAAGTCTCCTAAACAACCAGACACCCGCGCGGATATGTTGGCAAGAACCGTACGCCAATCCTCGACCTGCAGGTCGATATGGCGGCCACCAGGGATGGCCCTGGGTCTTGTGCCCCATCCCTGAGAAGGAGGTGCAAGGCAGGCTGAACAACCGCGGTTCGCACCCATAGAAAAGACGGGCACAAAATGGTAGCGATCGTCAGCGGCAACAGTCTCGGTCTGAGTTTGACGTCCTTGGCAACCCTCGGGCAGCGCGGCACGCTTGGGGCGGCAGGGCAAGGTCGAAATGGCGAACAGGCGTTCGTCAACATTTCCAACGGCAACCTCGTCCTGCAGGACTTCGACGACAAGCTGGTGGGGCGCGGCCTGGATGTCAACGCCGTCCGCACATACAACAGCCTGGGCCTGCTGAACGACGACAACGGCGACAACTGGATGGTGGGCGCCTACGGCCAAAGCGCGAAGCTGACCGGCACCGTGGCGACCGCCGGTAGCACCGTGGTGCGCACCGACCGGGATGGCGCGGCCAGCACCTATACCTGGGATGCGACGCGCAGTCTCTACGTGAGTTCGGCCGGTGCGGGGGCGTTCGACACGATCGCCTACGACTCCGCCGCGTCGCGCTTCGTCTGGACGGACGGAGACACAGGACTTCAGGAGCGCTACGAATCCACGGCGCTCGGCCGCTTGATGTCGGCCACCGATCCGGCCGGCAACACCCTCACCTATACCTACAACGCCAACGGCACGCTGCAGAAGATCGCCGATGCCAACGGCGAGACAACCTACTTCGACTACACCGGCACGAATCTCACGCAGATCCGTACCGAGGCCACGGGTGGGGTGATTCTCACGCGGGTGCGCTACGCCTACGACACGTCCAACCGGCTGTCGAGCGTGACAGTGGACCTGAGCCCCGAAGACAACGTCGTCGCCGATGCCAAGACCTACGTCACGACCTACACCTACGACGGCACCAGCAAACGCATCGCGTCGGTCACGCAAAGCGACGGCACGAGCCTGGCCTTCACCTACGGCACCGACAACCGCATCGCGACCGTCAAGGATGGCCTGGGCCAGACCACCAGCTACACCTACGACACCGCCAATCGGCGCACCACGGTCACCGATCCGCTGGGCCTGACGACTTTCTACAGCTACGACACCGCCGGACAGCTCACCCAGATTCAGGCGCCTGCCATCGGTGGCGTCTCGCAGATCACCCTGTTCAGCTACGACGTCAACGGCAACGTCACCCAGGTCACCGACCCCCTGCTGTTCACGGTGACGATGCAGTACGACGCCTACGGCAACCAGACCCTGCAGCGCGACGCCGCGGGCAACACGATCACGCGCACCTTCGACGCGCGCAACCAGTTGTTGACCGAGACGGTCTACCTGACACCCGATCCCGATGGTGCTGGCGCAGGACTGGCCAGCCAGCCGCTGACCGCCCGCTACGTCTACGACAGTACCGGCAAGAATCAGCTGCGCTTCGTGCTGAGCGCCGAGGGCCGTGTCACCGAATACCGCTACGACAGCTATGGCCAGCGGATCGCCGCCTTGCAATATGCGAGCGGCAAATACGACGTCTCGACCCTGGCAGCGACCGCTGTGCCGACCGAGGCCCAACTGGTGACCTGGACCGGCACCCAGGACCGGACCCAGGCCAGCCGCACTGACACGGTGTATGACGCACGCGGTCAGGTTCAGAAGGTCACCACTTTCGGCACCGTCGACGCCAGCGGCAATGGCGTGGCCGATAGCACCCAGTCCATCACCCAGTACGTCTACGACCGCGCCGGCCTGCTGCTGAGCACCATCAGCGCCACCACCGGCACCACGACGTTCACCTATGACGGCAAAGGCCGCCAGCTGTCGAGCCTGAACGCGCTCAATCAAAGCACGCTCACGAGCTACGACGACGCGAACAACAAGACGGTCATCACGCTGGCCAACGGCCTGATCACGACGAGCGCCTACGACAAGAACGGGCGGCTCACGAGCGTGACGCAAAGCTCGGCGGCCACACCCAATCTCGGTGCGACAACGAACAGCTACGACAAGGATGGGCGGCTGATCCGCCAGGTCGATCCAACGGGGGTCTCCACGGGGCGCGTCTACGATGAGGCAGGACGCCTGGTCGCCGAGATCGACGGCAACAACACGCTGACCGAATACGTCTACGACAAGAACAACCAGGTCACGCAGAAGATCGTCTACGCCACGCCAGCCTCCACGGCCGCGGTGGCCGCCTACTATGCCGATCCCAACAGCGCACCAATCAACCGCCTGAGCGCACTTCGCCCAGGCCTCACGAGCAACGATCAGAAGTCCTGGCGTCTCTACGATGCTGCGGGTCGCCTGGTGCGCACGGTCAATGCGGCCGGCGCCGTCACGGATTTCCGCTACGACGGCGCGGCACGCCTGATCGGAACAACACAGTACGTGAAGGTGCTGGTGCCCGGCACATTGAACGCGCTGGGCGCGGCACCGACGCTCACGGCGACTGCGCCGGGGCTCGACGGCAACGACCGCGTCACGCGCCGCTTCTATGACAACGACGGCCTCCTTCTCGGGACCTTGGATGCGGAAGGCTACCTGACCGAATCGCGCTACGACGCCAAAGGTCGACTGATCACTCAGATTTCCTACGCCAAACCAACCACCGGCACGCTGCGAGCTGCGGGGACCCTGGCCCAGTTGATCCCAGCAACGGACGCTCAGGATCAGACCTCGCGCTGGATGTACGACGATCAAGGCCGGGTGCTGGCCCAGATCGATGCCGAAGGCTACATGACGGAATACGTCTACGACGGCAACGGGAACGTCACAACTTCCACGCGCTACGCCACGCCGGTGAGCGCAACTTTGCTGTCGCAGATGACGACAGCCACCACCGTGGTCAGCCTGCGTCCGGCGACTGCGGGCGGTTTTCGCACCACGACGAGCGTCTACGACAAGCTCAACCGTCTCACGCAGCGCACCAACTTCGAAGGCACTGTCTTCGCCTACGAGTACGACAATGCCGGCAACCTGGTCAAGACCACCAGCGCCGTCGGTACGACCGAGGTCCGGACGATCAATGCGCGCTATGACATCCAGGGGCGCCTCATCGGTGAACTCACCGCCGTGGGGGCCACCCTCCTCGTGGCAGGCCAGACCCAGGCCCAGATCGACACCATCTGGTCGCAGTACGGCCTGACCCACGCGTACGATGCGGCCGGCCGTCGCCTCAGCACCACGGACGCCTACGGCAACAAGACGCTTTTCTACTACGACGCGGATGGTCGCCTGACGCACACCGTCAATGCGAGCGGCGAGATCACCGAGCAGCATTACAACGCTCTCGGACAGCTGGACTACTCCACCCGCTATGGCACGCGCTTTCCCAGTCTGACGGGGCTCGCTGGCGGGCTGGTCACCGACGCCTTCACGACGAGCGTCGCCGCGCTCAAGAACGTCCTGCTCGATAGCACGCAGAGCTTCACATACAACGCGGCGGGCCAAGTCGCAACGGCGACCGACGAAAAGGGCAACGTCACCCAGTCGATCTACAACGCGTTCGGAGATCTGACAACACGCACGCAAGCGCTTGGCGGCGGCCAACAGTTGGTCCAGACGATGACGGTGGATCGCCGGGGTCTTGTCACCGGGACGGTGTCCGATGCGACAGGCATCAACGCCATCACGAGCGCCGTCTACGACGCCTTTGGCCGACGGACCAGCAGCACGGACGCCAACGGCAACCTCCGTCAACAACGCTACGACCGTCTCGGCCGCGTGGTGGGCACCACGGATGCGCTTTCGGGAGTGCGTTCGTCCACCTACGACGCCTTCGACCGGGTCTTGACGCAGACGGACAGCCTGAACCAGGTCACGACGTTCACCTACGACAAGACGCTGCGCAGCGTCGCCATCAAGACGCCGGAGAACATCACCGTGACCACGGTGTACACCCGGCTCGGGCAAAAGCAAAGCGTGGTGGATGGCAACCTCAACACCACGACGTATGCCTACGACAAGGACGGAAACCTCCTCACAACGACGACCCCGCTCACGTCGACCTCGAACACCTACGACCGTTCCGGTCGCTTGGCCACGACCAAGGACGCCAACGGCACGGTCGTGACGCTGGCGTATGACGCAGCGAATCGGGTGCTCACTCGCACCGTGGACGCCACCGGGCTGAACCTGGTCACGATCTACGCGTACGACGCCAAGGGGCAGCAATACACCGTAACCGATCCGAACGGCGTCGTCACGACCATTGCCTACGACCTCAAGGGCCAAGTGACCAGCCGCACGGTCGACGCCGCGGGACTGAATCTGGTCACACAGTACACCTACGACGGCGTGGGCAATACGCTCACCGTGATCGACCCCAACCTCGTCACCACCCAGTACACCTACGACAAGCTCGGGCGTCGGACCCAGATGCGCGTGGACCCCGCGGGGCTGAACCTCACGACAAGCTACGCCTACGACAAGAACAGCAACCTCACGAGCAAGACGGATCCGAACCTCCAGGTCACGCGCTATGCCTACGACGCCGAAAACCGGCTGATCTTCACGCTCGACCCGGTCGGCAACCTGCAGCGCACCAAGTACGACGCGGAAGGTCGCGTCATCCTGACCATCGACTATGCGGCCCCCATCGATACGACAGGTCTTGGCGCCGCGCCGACGCGTGATCAGATCGAGGCCAAGGTCGGACCGATTGCGAATCCGGCCAAGGACGTCACCGTACACCGTGTACTCGACAAGGATGGGCGTCTCGTCGCCACCGTGAATGGCCTGGGTGAAGTTGTCAAGTTCGTCTACGACGCCAACGGCAACGTGACCGACCGCACGACCTATGCCAACCGGATCACACTCGCAAGCTGGACCGTGGGTAGCATGCCCGCGCCCACCGCAGACGCCACGCGAGACCTGCGCCTTCGCACGGTGTACGACCAGCTCAATCGGGCCACCTACACGATCAATGGTGTCGGTGCGGTCACCCGCACCATCCACGACGCCAACGGCAATGTTGTCGAGCGACTCGCGTATGCGACCACCGTTCCTGTCACGACAGCAGCGACCGCAAGCGCACTTGCTGCCGCAATTCAGTTGGCGACCAATCCTCAGCAAGCAGGCACCAACCTCTTCACGCAGAGCGAGTTCGCCAATGGCGTTACGGATGCACCGGCCAGGGGCGGTGCCGTAACAGCAACGACGATGACCGGGCTTGCAGGAGCGATCAGGCTCGACAAGGATTCGAGCGTCAACACGTACGCCTACAAATCGCTGGCGCCGGCCCCAGTCCCCGGTGTGAGCTACACGCTGTCCGTGATCGTGGAGATGGAAGATGGCCTGCCGCCGTCGTTCGGCAGCGCGAGTGTCGCGACTGCCGCAAATTCGCTCGGATTGGCCTTGTTTTCGGGAGCTACCAACCCCCTCAAGTATGTCGTGCAAGACTTGGGCGGAGGACGCTACCGCGTGTCAGTTACGGGCATCGCACCACCAGCAGCAAGTTCCTACTTTGGCGTGGTCAAGTACACCGGGAATGACGCTCGCGCTTTCCGCATTTCGGGCTTCCAGGTGGAACAAGCCGAAGTCGCCAGCCGCTACACAGCCACAACTACGGCTGCGGTGGCTCAGGTGGCTAGCGGTGTGCGCGAGCGCTTCGTCTATGACCGCGCCAATCGCCTGACGTGGCGCGCTGATGGCGTCGGCGCAGTGACTCAACTGGCCTACGACAAGAACGGCAATGTACTGAAGACCATTCAGTACGCCACGGCAATCTCCGGTTCCGCAGGACTTTCGACGGTTCCTGCGACGGCTGGCGACCGCATCACCGACTTTGTCTATGACAAGGCCAATCGCCAGACCTTCACCATCGACGCGCTCGGCGCGCTCACCGAAACGGTCTACGACAAGAATGGCAACGTCACCACACGCTATGCATATGCCAAGCCGGTTGCCGTTCCTACAACCACCAGCAAACTGACCGAAGCACAGGTCAAGACGGCCCGGGTGTACGACTACGCGGGCGCCGATCGCGTGACGCGCGCGGCATACGACGCTGCGAATCGACTCGTTCTGGCTGTAGACGCCACGGGCGCGATGGTGGAGACCTCCTACGACGCCGCCGGAAATGCGATCAAGACCGTCAGCTATGCCAAGCCCATTGTGCTGACATCGCTGCAGACGAACTTCACGGCCAACGAGGCAACGCTGAGAGCGCTCTTGACGGTCGACTCAACCAACGATCGCACGGTCAAGCGCGCCTATGACGGGGCCAATCGCCTGGTCTATACCGTGGACCCGATGGGCTTCGTGAGCAAGAACTCCTACGATGGTGTCGATCGCATCACGCAGACGGTCAGCTACTGGCTCTCTATCCCGGCGACCACCCTCAACACGGTAGAGAAGATCGGCTTGGCCATCGTGTTGCAGCCAGCCTCGGATCGACCCACGAGCTTCAGCTACGACGCTGCCGGCCGTCTGCTGAGCACAACCGACTCGCTCGGATACACCGAAAGCTACACCTACAACGGCCTTGGCCAGAAGGTCACTTTCACGAACAAGAAGAGCTCGGTCTGGTCCTATCTGTACGACACAGCGGGTCGGGTGATCAAGGAAACATCGCCGGCAGTCGAAGTGACGGCGGTCAAGACGGATGCCAGCGGCAAGCTGATTGTTGACTCGGCCAACTCCAGCACCGTCGGCATCGTGACCCTGATGACGTACGACGCGCTGGGGAACCTGAAATCTCGCACGGAAGCAGCCGGGCGCGTCGAACAGCGCGTGACCAGCTACGAGTACGACGCCGTGGGTCATCAGGTCCGCACGATCTTCCCCACGGTCAACGTCTACAACGCCGCCGGCGACACGCTCACCACGAATGGTGCGGGCGGACTTGCAACACGGACCGAAGTCGCCACGACGCTTGATACGCGCACGACTTACGACGTGTTCGGCAACGCGATCACCAACCGTGATGTCGCCGGCAGCTACAGCTACAAGACCTACGACGTCCTGGGACGCGTCAAGTACGACGTGGATGCATTGGGTTTTGTCACGAGCTACGTATACAACGCTTGGGGGCAAGTCACAGAACTGACCCGTTTCGCCAATGCGACGACCCTGGCCGCCAGTACTCCGGCGAGCCTGAGCACGGCGCAGGTCACCACAGCGGTGAACGCAGCCGGTATCGACCATGGTCCCGACCGCAAGATCACGACCACTTATGACCGCGCCGGGCGCGCGATCAAGGTCGTCGAGCCGCAGACCTACACATACGACTCCTCGGCCCCTGCGGCTTCGCAATATGCCAGTGCCGGTCGCACCACGGTCAACACCTACAACGCGTTCGGTGAGATCACGCGCGTGGGGCTGCTCAAGAACGCAACGCAGAACACCTGGGTCTACACCAACAACTACTACAACCTGGATGGACAGCAGGTCGCCAGTGTCGATGCCCTGGGCTATCTGACAACCCAGTCCTTCGATGCCTTCGGTAGCGTCAGTATCCGCACCGAGTACGCCAAGGCCGTGGCGAGCTGGAATGCCGCCAGCGCTCCGGCAACGCCGCCCACAGCCGTCGCGGACCTCACCAACGACCGCAAGACCAGCTATATCTACGACCGCATGGGCCGAAAGCTCAGCGAGACACGCGCGCGCGTGGAGTACAGCGCAACCACCAATGGCACCAGTACACCTGTCGACCTGGTGACCAGCTACGCCTACGACGCAGTCGGCAACCTGACCCGCACCACGGATGCCGCCGGGGGCATGACCTACAGCTACTACGACGCGCTG
Organism: Acidovorax cavernicola; assembly: GCF_003581445.1. Classification (NCBI taxonomy): domain Bacteria; kingdom Pseudomonadati; phylum Pseudomonadota; class Betaproteobacteria; order Burkholderiales; family Comamonadaceae; genus Acidovorax; species Acidovorax cavernicola. The sequence goes on from NZ_QXMN01000017.1 coordinate 58,919, forward strand.
GGTCGCGTGCGTGCCACCGCCTCGCCGAGTTCCGCAAACGGCAACCTGACGGCCGTGACCAAGTTCCAGCGCGATGCCTATGGGAACGTGGTCGTCAAGACGGAAACGCACGTCTACAAGTCCACCGCCGCTGCGGATGCACTCGTCGCACCCGGCCCCACGAGCTTGGCACCTGGCCAAACCCTGACCCCGGGCCAGAGCATCTATTCCGGCGACGGTCGCTACATCTTCACGCTGCAGTCCAACGGCAATTTGGTTGTCCTTGACCGCCACGACAACAACCAGGTCCTGTGGAACTCGCAGACCGCCGGTTCCGGTGCAACCAGTTTTGCCTTCCAGGCTGACGGAAACCTGGTGCTTTCGGGGCCCAACGGCACGATCTGGAACGCTGCCACAAATGCCAAGGGCGGGGTCAACCTTGTCATGCAGGGTGACGGCAATCTTGTTCTCTACACCTCTGCAGGCGCTGCGGTGTGGAGCACCGGGGCTGACAACAACGCCGGCATCAACGCCGATCGCCTGACCTACACGCAATACGACAAGCTCGGGCACGCGACCCAAAGCACGGACGCTGCTGGCTTCAATCACTACAGCTCCTACGACGCACGCGGTAACGTCGCCAAGGAATGGCAGCTGGTGACCGATGGCAGCAACTCGAGCACCCTCTTCCGGGCGTACCAGTACGACAAGCTGGGGCAGCAGACGCACGTCATCGACCCGGCCTCGCGCAGCCAGGTCAGCGGCAGCACTGTCACGACCGTCACTCAGGCCCAGGCAGGACTGATCGACACCGCGCTGGAGTACAACGGTTTCGGAGAAGTCACGCGCAAGGGCGTCAACGGCGGGCGGCAGGAGTACTTCAACTACGACAACGCAGGGCGGATCTGGCGCACCAACTCGGGTGATGGCGTGGACAAGGTCGCGCTGTACGATCTGTTGGGCAATCAGACGGCCAACATCACAAGCTACGGCAAGGCGAGCAGCGACGTCAACCTGTTGAGCAGCTTCTCGACACCGGACGCGGTCGCGGCAGCCGATCTGCGCCGGACCGACATGGTCTATGACTTGCTGGGTCGATTGAGCTCGACCATTGCACCGCAGCGAAGCGATGCCACAGGCGGTGCACAGGTCAGCCGCCTCTTCACCCAAGGGACGATCACCGGGTCTAGCGCACCCACCCGCGGCGACGATGGCATGGCGAACGGCAGCGCTGGCACGAACGTCGTGAACCTTTCCTGGTCGGCGCTGCGCAATCTGGGCAGCGGCGACATCAAGGTCGTGATGGACTACATGACCAAGCCGTATCCGGTGACGCCCGTTCTCCTGGATGGCAATGGCAACCCTGTCACGACCGACGAGTCCGGCCAGCCACTGCCGCCGCCGCAGATGGTGGCAGGCCAGCCCCGCAGCCGCACACAGATCGTCACTAACCTGGCGGAGAACACCAACAGCCTCACGATGCGCTGGGATGACCCCGCGAACGATGCGAACGGCGGTGTGGGCCGCATTACAAAGATCACGATCTACAAGAAAGACACCTACGGCAATTGGCAACCCGTGATCACCGAAGGCACGGTGGGTTATAGCGGTCAAGTCATCGACTTCGACGCGCCGACCGATCCCTCCAGCACCATGCGCCTGCAGATCCGTGCTGCCGGAAGCACGGGCGAGAACGGCTGGAGCGACGCGCCACTGGTGAATTTTGGCGACATGCTGCGATACAACGCCAGCAGTCTTCCGCCCGGCAGCTACGAGTACCGGGTCACTCAGACGACGAGCACGGGCGTCGCGACGGTGACGGCGCGCGGCACGGTGGCCCTGACCTCCCCTCCGCTGGCCACGATCAGTGTGCCGCTCGGCTTCTACCAGACGAGCCTGACTACGCTCGGCCTGTTCACCTGGTCTTCACCTGGCGCTTCGGTGGAGCAGACTTTCCGCTTCCGTCCCGCAGGCAGCAACGGGGCATGGACAACCGTGGCAGTCTCGGACCGCGGAAACGGTCGGGACGGTGTCGAACTGTCGCTCATTGCCGCCGGCAACTACGAGTACGAACTGCTTTGGAGCCGCGCAGGCGAAGGCGTGCCTTACGCGCATGCGACAGGCAAGCTGACTTCGACGGGCTGGGTACTCCCGAAATGGGTGCCGCCCGTCAATCTTCCGGTCATCACCGGCGTGTCGATCAAGATGGTCGGTAGCGGCGGCAATGACGAGTCGGGCAATCCGATCGGCACGCCGACACCCACAATCCAGTGGCCGTACTCGACGACGATCAACGCGGGCAACGGCGTGACCTTCCGCTATCGCGCGCAGGGAAGCACCGGCGCCTGGAGCACGCTGACCATCACCAACACCGCGGGCAGCAACGAGTCGAATCTGCCGATCGGCACGCAGAGCGTGAACATCGCGAGCTTGACGCCAGGTCTGTACGACTTCCAGATCCTGGCGACCTACACCTCGCAGGGCACAACCCAATCGGTTGCGCAGGCCACTGGCGTTCTGGACAACCGGAACACGCCGATCATGGAGACGCGTTCGGGTGTCACTGCAGTCCCCTATCAGGTCCAGGTGGGCTCCACTCCGATCTACGCCAGGGACGAGAGCGGCAACATCATCTACGAGACCGTCTACGAGACGCAGTACCAGACGCAACAAGTGCCAGTCTGGGGTTGGGTGCAGGTGCCGCGGGTCGAGGCATATCAGGTGGCTGTCCAAGGCCCCCCCATGATCTCCGGCTACGACGAGTCCAACAATCCCATCTACGTGCGGGACATGTGGGGCAACATCCAGTACGAAACGGTCTATCAGACTCACTATCGCACCGTCTACGACAACGTCTGGACGATCGTCGGCTGGCAGTCGCAAACGGTTCCGGTCCAGGTTCCTGTGCAAAAGCCTGTCATCACCGGCTATCAGCCGGTGTACGAGTTGCGCTACAACTATGTGCCCTACTCGTACCAGGTGCAGGTCGGAACCACACCCACCACGGTCCAGGACAACACACCGCCCTACACGCCGGGATATTGGACGCCGACCGTTCCACCTCTGTTCAGTTCGCAGAACACCACCGCCGCCGGCACAGCCGCAGCCAGCGAAAACAACACCGACGGCGCAGCGGCGGTCCAGACGCCAACAGTTCAAGGGGCAAGTACCACCAACCGTCCGGTGGTCAACCAGAACGTAGACCGCTGGGGCAACGTGATCGCGATCAGCGACCCCCGCTCGGCGGCCTGGGTCACAACGTACCGCTACAACGCTAACAATCAACTCGTCGAACAGAAGCAACCTGACGCGAACGGAGCCCAGAACACGGCTGGCGTGGCGACGACCCAGCTGTTCTACGACAAGCTCGGCCGCCAGATCGCGATCAAGGATGCCAACGGCAATATCCAGGGTCAGGCCTACGATGCGCGCGGCAACCTGATTCAGGAGCTCCACGCCGACGGCGGTGTGATCAACAACAACTACGACGTGTTCGGCCAGAAAGTGGGCACCGTCGACGCCACGGGGCGCTCCACCAGCTTCACGTATGACAACCTGGGCCGGCTGCTGACCACCACGCGCATGGCGGCCGACATCTGGGGCTGGGCAAGCCCGTTCGGCCCGTCGGTGATTTCCACGGCGGTGATCACCGAGTCGAACACATGGGACCAGGCCGGTCGCAAGCTCAGCCAAACCAATGGCGCCGGCGAGATCCTCCGCTACGCCTATGACCTGCGCGGCAACGTCATCAGTACCACCAAGGACATGGGTCAGGTCACGCGGGCTGCCTTCGATTCGATGAACCGCAAGATCGGCGAGTTGGATGCCAACGGCGCGCTCTCCACCTGGAGCTACAACTATTTCGGTCAAGTCACAGCCCATCGCGACATCGGCGGCGCCACCTATAGCTACACCTACGACAACGCGCGCCAGCTCACGCAGCAGACCAATTCGCGTGGCCAGAACCTCAAATACTCGTACGACACGGCTGGCCAGCTCCTGCGGATCGACGATGCAGCCGTCGGCAAGGTCACGACCTATGCCTACGATCTGGCGGGACGCCATGTGCGCGAGACCACGACACAAGGCGGCGTCGCTTACCAGGACAACCGGATGGCCTACGACGCGCTGGGCCGCCTGCGCTGGGTGGCCGACAGCAATGCGTACATCACCATCGACTACGACAAGGTTGGCAATCGCAGCCACGTCCACACCAAGCTGAACTACAGCGGCGTGAGCAGCCTGGTCGGCCAGATCGAGCAAGCCGAAGAGTCCGATCGCTACTTCGCCTACGACCAGATGAACCGCCAGACCTTGGTGGACTCCGCTACGGCTGACGGCAGCGTGCTGGGCACCGAGGGGCACAAGCTGCGCTACGACCAGAACGGAAACCGCACGCGCGATGAGCACACCGGTGTGCGCATCATCCAGCAAAACGGCCAGTGGACGGCCGTGGGTGGCAACATCGTCGAGGAGTACAGCTACGACAACCTCAATCGCCTGACCACCACGGTGCGCGACGGCGCGCTGGTGGAGTCACGCGGCTACGACGGTGCGAACCGGGTCATCTCGAGCACGCCTGGCGGGCTCGGCGTGGACTACGTCAATCTGCACCGGTGGTATCGCGGCACCAATGGCACCGATGCCCTGCAGGGGCGCAGCAGCCAGTACGACCGTAACGGCCGGCTGATCCATCAGGCGACCACCGAGTACATGGTGTCCGCGAGCGCGGTCAACTACACCTATGACAACGAGGGCAATGCCCTGTCGTATCTGGTGGCCGACACGCTCAATCAGACCTTCACCAATACCGCCATCACGGTGGAGCGCGCCGAAGGCTATCGCACGGCGACGAGCCTCAGCGTGACCACCAAGGCAGCCACGGGTGCGCTGCTATCTCAAGGCGTTCTGGGTTACAGCTATGACGCCAACGGACACCTGCGGTCCACGGGCGACATCGGCCAGATCGCACAGCCGGACCTGCGCACGCACAACTTCATCAGCGACGCCAATGGCAATGCCCTGTATGCGTACTACGCCTACGAAGGCACGCCCGACAAGCGCGTGAACGGCCAGCGCCAGATGGTGGTCAACGGCGAAGTGCTTGGGCGCTTCGGGCTGATGACGGACAACCGCTTTGACGGCACTCCTCTGGCGCCCAACGGGCTGATCTTCACGCCGCAAAGTGATTTCAGCTTCGGCTACCAACCGATCAACGGCAACTACCCTGCCGGCACGCCGGGCAGCTACTCGGTGGGCGTGAACGACACGCTGCAGACCATCGCCAAGGGGGCCTATGGCGACTCGAGCCTCTGGTTCCTGATTGCAGACGCCAACGGGCTGAGCAGCAATGCGGATCTCCGTGCGGGCCAGGTGCTGCGGATTCCGGCGGCCACCAGCAGTGCAAACAACGTCAATACGTTCAAGCCTTACGACCCGAGCAAGGTCGCCAATGACTCGCCAACGATGGTGGCGGCGCCGCAGGCCGAAGGTGGTGGGTGCGGGGCGGTCGGCAAGATCATCATGGTGGTGGTGGCTGTGGTCGCGACGATCTTCACTGCGGGCGTCGCGATGGCCGGCATCGGCGCGAGCTTCGGCACGATCATGGGCGCCGGGACCTTCGCCGTGACGGGTGGTCTGGCGGGCGCGGCAGCTACTGGCGGTATTCTGGCGACCTCCAGCCTTGCTGCAGCCATGGTGGGCGGCGCGGTTGGTTCTATCGTCAGTCAAGGCGTGGGCATCGCCATCGGTGCGCAAGACTCTTTCAGCTGGAAAGGAGTTGCACTTAGCGCAATCGGCGCTGGGGTCAGCTCCGGCGTTGGCTCGGCCCTTGGGCCTGTGACCTCGACGGGTTTTGACAAGGTGCTTGCGCTCGCCGGACGCGGAGCCATAGCGAGCGCAGTGACTCAAGGCATATCCGTTGCCACTGGCTTGCAGAACAGTTTTAGCTGGAGAGGTGTTGCGGCTTCCGCGGTTGGCGCTGGCGTCGGGGGTGCAGTGAGCGCTGCCGTAGGACCTGTATTTGGTACTGCCCCCCTCGGCGAGCTTGCGACACGCGCGGTCAGCGGTCTCGCCGCCGGGTTGACCACGGCTGCCATGCGAGGAGGAAGAGTCAGCGTCACACAGGTAGCGGCAGATGCATTTGGCAATGCACTGGGGGGCGCCTTGACCAGTGCCAACTCCAGCGCGGGGAGTATCGACTCGAGTGCTCAAAGACAAGGCGAGGGGCCATGGTCGGCGGCGGACTATCGCAACGGCTCGGACATCCAGAGTGACAACGCGGCATTGCAACGACAGACTCAACCGTACTACGACCAGATCGTGGGTGCGTTTGGGGCAGGTGGATCCACTGCTCTACGCGCTGACGGCGTGTTGCTTGCAGCAGGCCCAAGCTACAGCGGCATAGGCACTGAGGATCGTCTGACGGTCGGCGGCGTGCGTGACGCGGCCACTGATGATCAGCCGCGCGTCAATGGCTTGACCTTCGCGGAAGAAAACGCACTACGTCGAACAGTTGCTGATCGGCTAGGCATTCGGCAGGGGGATGTATTTAATACTGCGCCACGGGCCGCCGCGGTGGCGGCGATACCGGATGTCTACGCGCAAAAGCTCTCGATGTCCATAGGATCTGGGCCTCTAAGTGGTGATGCTGCACGAGAAAGGTTGGCGGCACTAGCGTTCGATGATGGTGATTCTTCAGCCAGCCCGATCACAGGCGATTCGTCACTTAGCAGTAAGTTGCCACATTTCGGGCCGGGCGTATTTCGTCAAAGCTACGACGCTGCGGTCGCCGGTATGATTGGTCCGAATAGTTCTTGGGACGAACGCTTGGTCTACGGCACCTTGGCTACAGGGTTAGGAGGCATGACCCTGCTGGAGGACGGTGGCACTGCGTTGCTCAATGCGCCTCGCTTGCTTGTGTCCGCTGGGGAAAATCTCGCACGCGTCTTTACTGCAAGCTCCACAGAGGACGCAATTGTTGCTGGATTAACAGCGGCGCGCGATGGATCGTTTGGACTACTAGGCCTAGCTCCGCTGGTCCCGGCCAATCGATGGATGGGGCCGATGGTTCGAACTCCAGAGGAGATGGCGTTGGCGCAGTTCCCGGGAACAAAAGCGATGAACGAGCAGATTTGGAGCCAGCGCCAAGTGTTCGTCGGTCATGGCGGAATGGATGCTGGCGATACTTTTATTGTCAACAAGGGTTCGAGTATCACCTTCTATGCAGATCCAGGAGCGGCTATCTCAAATGCTTTGGGCGTTGAGATTGAGCAAGCTACCATCTTGAATGGGGTCTATCGCCGCACTTACGGCCCTGGTGAAGTGGCTCCTAATCCTCGTCTCTCAGCCATTGCAGATGGCTCAGTAAGTCAGCAGCCAATTGGCACAGTTATTCGTGTGGAAAGTCCCACACAGGTTCGACGGCTTAGTGATTTATTTGGAAACAATATGGGTGAATGTCATTGGGCTGCATGTATGAGTGGTCCAAATATGCCTGGCACCGGATATACATATACGACGCTTGGAAAGGTCAAATAGCAATGGATTTGGAGCAATTCATTCTGCAAAACTATCAACAACCTATTTCCCTGAAAGGCCTTGAACCATTTCTGAACGAACGAGTATTCTTCAATCTAGATAATCCACCCTCGCTGCCTGCTGGTGGCAGTCAGCAGGCAAAAGAAGGCGATGCTTTGTCTATCCCGACCGTTCCGACTTCATTGGGGTCTGCGATAGTTTTTTACACGCTTGCTACAGATGTGCGGCTTCAAAAGCCGTTTGCTGGTGTCTTGCTTGATGAGGCCATACAAATTGTTCATGCAATGCAAGCGGCCAAAGGCATCCTCTTGCAAAGTAGTCAAATGCCTGCGCTCTTGATTGAGAAGCCATCGGCTGGTGAAGTGAAGTTAAGGGAGGCGTCGGCCAAGTCCATCCCCCAGTAGAGTCTGGACGATTACTCTGTGCCCTCAGAAGTTCTGCCTCACGAAACTCGCACATCCCTGCCGGGGGGTTTCGATGGATCATTTTTCGGCTGTACGCAGTCGCGTCAGCGTCGCATGAGCCATTTTTGCGTGTCTTGCCTGTTTGTTGGTCGCCTAATTTTTAGGCAATTTTCCCGTACCCTCACAGCTACTCCCGCGCCGTGCTGCGCATGCCTTGCTGATCGGTGGTTCATTCGACGGCGCTCAATCGACATCGCTCGCGTTCGATGAGATAGCTGGGAAGCAGTCCATCTCGTGCATGGGGATGAGGGTGGGCTTGACAGTAGAGGAATCAATGTCCTGCCAAGCTTGGGCCGACGTCCCGCCATGCAGGGTACTGAGTCCATGCTGAACAATTCTCAACCCCTTGCTGTCATTGAGGATTTCGGGGTTTGCCCTGCCCACGATTTGCCGGGCTGTACGTTGTAGAACGTAGTTTTCCAACAAATTACGACGGGGTCCTGCCAATGCGGGTCCCAAGCCATGCGCTCTCGACAACGGAGATCCGCTCATCTCACACCTAGGCGAGCTGCTCCATATGCAGCATCCGCTGGCATGCCTGGCCGGGCTGATCGACTGGGCTGGGATCGAGCGCAGCTTCAGTGTCTCGTTTACCTCGCGAGGTGGCGCCATCCGGCCTTGTCGCCTCGCCAAATTGCAGACTTGCTATATCTGCAGCACACCTTCGATGCCTCGTAAGCGTCTGGCAAAGTCAGGGCGGCAAGTGCGACCTGAGACTATCTATCGTTCTGGGTTGCCCTCGGTGGCGTTGACTCTCGATGAAGCGAGGGCTGTCGTACCTCAGGGGTGCGATGAACTGCTTGGCTTCGAACCAAGTCAGCGTTTGCACTGCTTGACCACCGTTCACGCCTTCAAGTTAAATCATCGGCGGTTGGTGAACGGGTAGTCCATTCCCGGTAAGCTGAACCTGTAGGAAGAATTCGTACCAGCGCCCGTCACCCGCATCGAAGCACAAGCTGTATGAACCGCCGTCCCGCCAGATGGTCGAGGTTGGTGGCCATGTCACTCACGGAAGGTGATGATGACCGGCGGCATGCATAGGACCCACTGGCACCTACTCAGACCCAGGACCACCGCTCCTGCAGCTGTTGCGGGCGTGCATTGCTCACACCAGAGCAGTAGTCCACGAAGTCCAACACATCGGCGTTCTGCTCGAGCGAGAACTCGTGCTAGCGTGCCTGCAACGGTCCGTGGCGGAGGCTCAACACGTCTGCACCGGCACGGTTGGCTCCGTTGGCTGGGTCGCACCAGCAATCAACGCCGCGGGCGCATATCCGAGCGCTCCGGCAAGGAGGGCTGGCCTGCCGCCTGGTTGCTCAAGGCATTGGGACCGCTTGCTCAGACAGACTCACGTCGCGGGCAAACACAAGTATGTGCACGTACTGCCCGCGAACGAAGTCCTCTTCGGCTCAGAGGCCTTTGGCCTATTCCGTCAGCGTGAAGCTCACTCGCGTATTTGCCTGAGGTTTTTCGGGCTTGGCCGGATCAAGAACCGTGATGGCGTTGACGTACATCGTGCCCGTAAGGCCATGGCCAGACATTCCGTATCCAAGAACGGCATGCCAGCTGGTGCTTGTATGGCTTTCGCCAGAAATGGTCACACCACCCGATCCCGTCGACCAGGTCACCGGCATGTCCGATTGAAGATCCACTGTGTCCCCCGCTTTCAGTGCCACGGTTTGTGTACTACTTTTCAGCGGCGTGCCGTTCACCGACGCACTGATCTTGGGCGCAGGGAGCACCGTGATTTCGTAAGGAAGGCTTCTGCCGTTTACACCATACTCCGTCGAACAGTTCTGGTCCGCGCAGACCTGAAGCTGGAGATTGCCTTTGTAGGTGCCTGCAGCAACAGTGCGATTGAAAGCGATCGGAGCCATATTGGTGTATGCGCCACTGCCACCGTCGAATAGCTGTTGGCGAGCCGGAAACAGCACATCCGCGTTGGAGACAAACACATACAGACCAGTACTCTTCGCACCCGTGAGCGTGGCGGTCAGCTTTTGAATGCCAGGGGCAGGCATGGAGCCGTCGCCCGCAGCAAGGACGATCTTGGCGATGGCAGGCGAGAACACGACGTCCACTGAAACGCCCGAATTTGTCCCACCAGTGCTGCCAGTCGAGCCCTCGCCAGCAGCAGAACCCGTACCGCTGCCGCTCCCGTTGTTGCCAGGAGTCGCCGCAGTCGGTAGCGCAAATGGGATGCCGCCTCCTCCTCCGCCGCCGCCCCCTCCTCCACAGCCTGTCAGCATCACGCCAGCCAAGATTCCAACGGCGCAGAATGCATTCGCGCTTTCCCACTTCACCATGTTTGTCTACTTTCTTTGATGTGACCGAGGCACCTGCCGCGACCTGCTGCATTTTTTGAATCGCTCCGAGTGCCTGCCGCGTAACAACGCCTCGACCTCCGAGCGATTGGCAACATATCCATCCGAATACTCAGCTGTTTAGCTCGTGCACGCATTCCCCACGCGCGCACGAGGGCGCTGCCTTTCGCATCGCATCCCACCAAACGACAATGTCGACTCCGCTCAACCTCGCTCGCCAAAGCCACGCTCCGAAGGCTGTCTCATGCAAAACCCCGACCCGAATGCGTTTGATGCGCTCATGGCTTCTGCCATGGCCGCCAGCCAGGCCAATGACGCCACCCGTGCCATCGAGGGCTTCCAGCAAGCCAGCGCAGCACAGCCTGGCGCGGCATTGCCGCAGTTCATGCTCGGTGCGGAGTTCGCGGCGCTGGGCGACATGGTCCAGGCCGAGACGGCCCTGGCGAACGCCACGCGGCTGGCCCCCGACTTCCCGATGGCGCGCTATCAGTTGGGCCTGCTGCAATTCAGCTCCGGCCGCGCTGCCGTCGGCCTCTTGACCTGGCAGCCGCTGCTCGAGCTTCCGCCCACCGACCCGTTGCCCCACTTCGTCAGCGGCTTCGCGGCCCTGGCGCAAGACCGGTTCGACGAGGCACTAGCCCACTATGAAGATGGTTTGGCCCTCAACACGACGAATGCCGCGCTTTCCAGTGACATCCAGAAAGTGATCGGCGGCATCCGTGCACTGACGACCCGACCTGATGCGCCAGAGGCGGCAACGCACGGCGCCTCCGATGCGCCGGATGAATCCGCGGCGCACGTCCTGTTAGCGAATTACCAGCAGCAGGGCCGCGCCCACTGAGGCAGTCTCTCGCGTTCCAGCAAGTCGTCCGCCACCCTCGATGATCGATCCCACCACGCAGCTCGCCACGATGATCCGCGCACAGTTCCGTGCGCAGTTTCAGACCCAGGCCAAGGCACTCGGGACGGTGGAGCGCGAAACGCCGCAGGAATCTCGCAGTGCAAGGCAAGCCCATGGTGAACCAGACACGCAGGGTCCGGACAGCACCGATGCGCAGATCAAGCAGATGGTTGCGTTGCGCGTGCGAGCCCTGTCGCCTGACGATCCGCAGCGCCAGCGCAAGGCGTTTCGCCTGTTCCTGGAATCGATCCTGATGCAGACCTTCGGGCGTGAACGGATCGACGGCCTGGCCTTCGATCAGATGGTCGATGCGGTCATGCAAAAAATGGAGGCCGATGTGGAACTCCATGCAGCCATGCGAGAGGCTGGCGGCCTTCTTTTGGCCGATGCGACGCCGGGCACGCCGACATCGCCGCCCGCTCGGTAGTCGGCGTTCAAGCCTCAGCCGTTCTTTTGTGTCCCAGAAGGGATCAGCTCGCCGAGATCAGCACTGAAAGGTGCCGGCATGCCGGCCAGGATGCGTCGTCCGAAGCGCTGCACGTCGTTGGCATCTTTCACTTCACCCGTGAGCAGCGCCTGGGCATAGCGACCGGAGAGATTGGCGCGATCCAGGCGCAGTGCCAGTTCCACATGCTCCTTGGCCTCGCCCTGGCGCGCCTGCATGGCCAGCACCACCGCCAGTCCGCCATGGCTTTCCGCGAAGTTGCGATCCAGTGCGAGCGCAGTCTCAAAGCTCGCCTGGGCGCCCGCCAAGTCGCCTTGCAGGATTTGCGTCCAGCCCAGCCCGTGCCAGGTGCCGATGTGCTGCCCCATGACGGCGAGCGCCCTGCGAAACGCCTCGTATGCCTGACCCAGCTCACCGCTCAGCAGGAACGCGAATCCCCGTGTTGACCAGGCCCGCCCGTCGGCCGGGTGGCGCTCCAAGGCAGCGTCAGCGAACTGACTGGCCCCAGTTGCGTCACGTTGTGCCAAGGCCAGTGAAGCCCGCGTCACGAAGGTTTCCACCGGTTGCTCGGGCGGTGTTCCATTGTTCAGGCTCGCGTTGCACCAGCGTTGCGCAGCACCGAAATCAGAGGCATCGATTGCAATCAGGCTTGCAATGCCAGCCGCCTGCGCATCGAGCGTGCCGTTCTTCTCCGCGGCCAGTGTCCAATCCATCGCCCTTGCAAGCTGACCATCGTGATGCAACGCGCGCAGCCACAGCTGTTGCAGGGCGCGCGCGGCGACCGGCGGCTGGGTGCCGACCGAAGAAGTCGCGGCCTGCGCCTCGAACATGCTCGCCAAGCGCCCCACGCAATCGGCATGCCGTCCGCGGCGCAGTTCGATGAATGCGAGGTTGTGCATCAGCACGTCGATGAATCCGGGTGGCGGCTGCGGGGTATCCACCAAAGCCTCCAGCACGGCCTGCGCTTCCTCGTAGCGTTGCTGTGCCAGCCAGTAGTCGCCCTCGCGCAGACGCCAGCCGAGCACGTCGGCCTGCAGCGACTGCGCTTGGCGCATGTGGAACTCGGCACGCTCCCACTCGCCGCAGGACAAGGCTGTCTCGAAGGCGGTGATCAGCAGCGCATTGTTCGATGGATCCTCGTGCAAGAATCCTTCCATCCGATCCAGGCGCTGCAGCATCGCAACAACACGAGGGTCGCTCGACTGCGCCTTGTTGGACGAGGATGCGGCGGGGCCGGCGGCGGAGTTCGCAGAGATATCGTTCATGGCAAGAATTCGATGGTGAAGATGTGATTGGAGTGGCACGTGTCACAACGACACGTCGAGTCGGGCGTCCTTGTCGAGCAGCTCGCGCAGGCGCAGCAGGCCTTGTCGATGCAGCTGGGAAATCCGCCCGCGCGTGACGCCCATTCGCGCGGCGATCTCGTCAAACGGAATTTCCTGTAGATAGTGGTGGCTGATCACGAATCTCTGCTGGTCGCTCAACTGAGCCACCAGGCCGCGCAGCACGGTGCCTAGCTGCCGAATCTCTGTTTTGCGAAAGTAGCTCACCTCCGGCGAGGGTACATGCGATGCGCCTTCGACATCGAAGGCCTCCGCGTCCACCATGCCGGTATCCTCCAGCAGCACCCCCAACGCGATGCCGATACCCACCTCGGCAAGGTATTTGAAGAGCTTGTCGGCGGTGCGCGAATCGCTCGCGCCAGTGCGGCGCGTCCCGACGCTGCCCTCGGAGCTGTCCTCCATGTCGGCGTCGGCATCGTCCTGTGCGGCCTCGTGCTTGATGGCCGCCAAGCGCTCCTGCTGCAGCCGGGAACGAACGCTGATCTGCTGGTTCTTCTCGGTCAACCGGGCCAGGCCGTTGAGCATCGATCCCTGCACGCGCTTGGATGCGAAGCTGTTGAACTGGTTGCCCTGCGAGGGATCGAAACGGTCCACGGACTCGATCAGCCCGATGCGGGCAAGTTGGAGGTAGTCTTCGAACTCCACGTCGTTGGTGGTGCGTCGGCCGTACAGCCCGGCGGCCATCATGCGCGCGTAGGGCAGATAGTGCCGGATCAGGGCGTCGCGAGCCGCTTCGTCGCCCTGAGCACGCCAGCGCACCCATAGCGGCGCGGTGATGTCCGGCCCCTTGGGCGGCGCGTCCGCAGCCTCGCGCGTCGACGGAGCATCCATCGCACCTCCGGCGAACGAGGCTGGCGTCAGGGGCAGTGCGGAGCTCAGGCGTGCCATGGGTGATGCAATGCGAAGCGAGGCATCGACATTCAGTGGAAGCTGCCGACCAAGGCCTTGAGCACCAGGCTCCAACCGTCGACGAGGATGAACATCAGGATCTTCAGCGGCAGTGCGATCGTCGTCGGCGGCATCATCATCATGCCCAGAGCCATGAGGATGCTTGAGACCAGTAAGTCGATCAGCAGGAACGGCAGGAAGATCACAAAGCCGATCTGGAACGCCGCGCGCAACTCGGACAGCATGAACGCCGGAATCAGTTGCACGTTGCTGATGTCGTCCATCGATTTCGGCGTCGGCGCTTTGGACAGTTCCACCATCAGCGCGAGGTCGGCCTCGCGTGTCTGCCGCACCATGAACTCGCGCAGCGGGGCCACGCCCTTGCCATAGCCGTCCTCCATCGACAGCTTGCCGGCCATGAACGGTTCGAAAGCATCCTGGCTGACCTTCTGCAGCACGGGCGACATGGTGAACAGCGTCAGAAACAGCGCCAGGCCGATCAACACCGTGTTGGGTGGCGTCTCGTTCATCCCGATCGCGTGCCGCAGCATCGACAAGACCACGATGGTGCGCAGGAAACTGGTCAAGCAGACGAGCAGCGCCGGCAGGACCGCCAGCACCGTCAGGCCGAGCACGACACGCAGGGCCTGGGCCGTCTCGGTCGCGGGCGTCACGGTGCCCGGCGACGTGCCGTTGGAACCGCCGCTGGCGATGCCGCTGCGCACGGCAGGCGCGGCCGCGCCCGGGCGCACGAGGGCCGTGCCCACCGATGGCGTCTTCGCCGTGCCGGCGGAGCGCTCCTCGAGGCCGGTCGCTGGCTTCGTTTGCATCTGCGTCTGCGGCACCGATGGGGACGGCGTGGCTTCAAGCGCGGTCGGCGGTGCACCGCCACCACTCGCAGGCGACACAGGGACTTGCGCAGCCGCACCCGCAGCCGCATCGACAACGGACGGCGCGGCTTTCGTCGCCCCAACGGATTCCTCAACGCCCTCGGCCCCCTGGGCCCGCGCATCGGAGAAGGACCCGGCGATCAGGACAGCGAATGTCAACACAAGCAGAGCGATCCATGACACTCGACCCAATTGGCGCCAGCGCTTCATCACTCGGATTCCCTTGCGGCCGGCGACGGCACTGGCTCGTGGTTCGAGGCTTGCGAAAGTACCTGGATCGATTGGTCCGTGCAGCCCAGCAGCAAGCGCTTGCCATCCCACACCACCACATGAAGACTGTGCCGCGGCGACAGCCGCGTGCTCGCTACGCGCTGGATTTCGGTTGAGGACACTTTGTCGATCCAACCTCCCAAACGCAGCCACGAGGCGGCCGCGTTGCCCGGCACGGGATGGCCTGCGCCTTTGGAAGCCTGCTTGCGCCGCCCCACCATGAGCCCGTAGAGCAGCAATCCACCTACGGGTAGCAGCAGCGCCCACCAACGGCCACCAAATTCCGCGTCCTCGGATGTGGCGCCGTCCCGTCGTACCGGAATGCTCGACGGCAAGGGCGTGCCCACGGCGTGGGGCTGATGGCTGGATGCGGCGGACGCAGACCCGGTCGCCGGCTCGGGTGTTGATCGTTCATCCTGCGCCCGAGCAGGCACAGCGAAGCACACGACCACGGCCGCGCCAACAGCGACCCGTCGCCAAAGAGCCATCCGCACGCGAGCTCGCCCGCCCGTGGCTGACCACGGCGCCACTTCGATCATCGGTCAGTTCCCAGCGGTGAGGCCCAATGCGACGGGCAGCTCAGTGATGCGAACCGCAAAATGGCCGTCCACCGCGACCAACTGGCCACGCGCGACCACCCTGCCTTCGATGGTCAGGTCGACCGCTTGATCAATCTCCCGGTCCAGGCGCAGTACCTGGTGCTCCTTGGCCCCAAGGAGCTCGCCCACGGAGATGCTGGCCTCGCCGACCACAACCTGAAGCCGTGCCTTGATCTGGTGCAGCGGATTCCAGTCCTTGAGCACGGACTCGCCGCTGGCCGGCTGCAAGGCGTCGCCATCGGCGTTCGCGTGCAGGTCCGGCAGCGCGATGATCTGCGCGGTCGTGTGCGCCGTCTGGCCCTGCCCCAGGCGAGCCCTCGAGTCGATGGCGCCCACGCGGTTGTCGGCCGCAATGCCTTCTACGGCTGTTGTCATTTGAAACTTCCCTTCGATGATGGAGTGTTGTGTGCCGCGCCAGCGAACGAAACCGTCGGCGCAGCTTTTCCCGACGATGCCGCCGGATGGGAGGAAGAACCGGATGAGGGCACCGCGGCGAGCTCGATGGCCAGCCGGCCCTGGCTCTGCCCCAGCCACCCGTCGCACACCCGTTGGCTGTCTGCGCCGACCACCTGCGCTGCTGCATCGAGACGATGCGCGAGCGGAATGACATCGCCGACGCGCAAGCCCTGGATCTGTCCGAGATTGAGTTGCGCGCCCTCAAGCATCACGCGCAGCGCCACGCGGCGATCAGCCAGCGCGAGATCGAGTCGCACTTTGGGTTGGCCGCCCGCCTGCGGGGTCGAATTGCGGCTCTGAGATGCCGGTGCTTCCTCGCCCAGCACAGCTGTCACGGCATCCCAGGGCAGCGCGAGCGTCCACTCGCCACCGCACCACGAGGCACGGATGCACAGTGCGCCGGACCAGGCTTGCGCAGCGGACGTCGCGCCCACCCGATCGACGTCGGCGAACGCCTGTAGCGGTAGGTCTCCGAGGAAAACATCGAGCCGTTGGAGCCAGTCGGACCAGGCTGCACGCGCCAATGCCGCGGCCAAGCCAGGACTGTCCATGACGGTCGCGCCACGTGCCCCTTGGCTCGGCGAGATCCCCGATGCAAGCACGGGGTTGGTATCGGCGGCGAACATGCGCTCGGCCAAGGCACGCATCGCAGGCAATGCGGGATCGGTATGGGTGGCCGAGGCTCCTTCGAGCCCCGCAAGCGCTCCGCGGGAGCCACCCGCGCGGCGCGATGGTTCGAACGCCCAGCAGGCACGCTCCACGGCCCCCAGACGCCACACCCCATCGGGCTCCATGACGTCCACACGCGCCGAGGCTGCGAGATCGGATGGAGCGGGGAGCCACTCCCCGCTCCATGCGCCGATCAGCGCCGCGAATCGCGAGGCCAGTTCGGTCCTGCGTTCCTGCGACCAGCTGCGCAGCGCTCGCGCACGCTGCATCGAGGCAGCCGCGTCCAGCAGCACGCCGTGTCCATCGTCGGAAGAAATTGCGGCTTTCATCTGCTCTTCATCGAGAACAGTTCCTGCAGCATGTCGTTGGCGGTCGAGATGACCTGCGAACTGGCCTGGTAACCGCGCTGCATGATGACGAGGTCGCTGAACTCCTGCGACAAGTCGACGTTCGAGATTTCGACGCGACCGGATTGAACCTTGCCGAACGCCCCCTCGCTCGCCGCGCCGTAGTGCCAGGCGTTCTGGTCCAGCGCCTCGAACTGGTTGTCGCCGATCGAGCCGACCGCATCCTGCGAATCGAAACGCGCAAGCGCCAGCTTGGCACCTTTGACGGTCTGCCCATTCGAATAGGTCATCACCAGGGTGCCGGTCGTGTCGAACGCCGCACCGGCGAGCGCGCCGGGACCCACGCCGTCCTGCGAGTCGACCTTGAGGCTGGTCTGGCCTGCGAACAGCACGACGTCCGAGCTGAAATCCAGCGCGAGCGCCATCGGTGGCTGCCCGGTCGGCGTGTAGCTGGCCTGCATGGTGGCGGTCGCAACCGTCGGCTTGCCATTGACGAACACCATCTCGCCGGTGTGGACGACGGCGCTGCCATCCAGCAACTCCACCTTCATCGTGGTGCCGGCCTGATCCGAGCTCTTGACCGTGAACTTGATGGACAACGTGTGGCTGGTGCCGCCACCATCGACGACCGTGATGCCGCCCGTCGTCTGCTCGGTCACCGTGTTCGACAGATTGCCGGAAAACTCCACGCGCGTCGTGGGTTTTCCGAGGTTCATCATCTTGCCGGTCAAGGAGATCGGCGCAAAGTTGCCGTTCCCGTCCATCGACATGACCTTCTCGCCGTTGATACGGCTCACGAGCGTGCCGTCCGTGTCGAACTTGAACTGCCCGGCGCGCGTGTAGGTGATCTTTTCCTGCGCGTCCTTCAGCACGAACAATCCTTGCCCATCAACCGCCATGTCCAGATCGTTGCCCGTCTGACGTAGCTCGCCCTGCTTGAACGACATGGCCGTCCCTGCCGTGTTCAAGCCGAAGCCCATGTGCTCGCTTTGGGTGGTACTACCGTTCGCACCACCGCTGGTGTAGAACATGTCGGCGAACTGCAGGCTCGAACTCTTGAAGCCCGGCGTATTGAGGTTGGCCGTGTTGTTGGCGATGACACGCAGGCCACGCGAATAGCCCAAAAGGCCAGTCATGCCAACGTAGATTGATTCAAGCATGGGATTTCCTTTGAAGCAAAGTCCGTGATCAACGGACCGCAGCAAGTTGACTGAGGGACACATTGTTCAGCGTGGCGCCGGCGGTGGTCTGGACGGTCAGAAGTGGCGCGCTTCCAGACAGTGACAGCGCACTGACCGTACCTGTCACCGTGCCGGTGGGCGTGCTCACGTCGACGGTCTTGCCGATCAAGCCGACGGATTGCAGCGCCGCCTGGTTGGTGATCAGGGTCTCGATCTTGGTGTTGAGCTGCTGTGTCTGCTCCAGGCTCGTGAACTGAGCCATCTGCGCCATGAACTGCTGGTTGTCCATGGGTTTCAGCGGATCCTGGTAGGTCAGCTGCGTCAGAAGAATCTTGAGAAAGTCTTCCATCCCCAGGCTGTTGGCCTGAAGGTTGGTTGCCCCCGAACCGCTCACTGCATCGATAGCCATCACGCCTCCTTGGAATCAATTGAATCGAACATGAATGGACGCGCGACGGCGTCGTTCCCAACCGCAACGCGCAGCGGTGTCGACACACCATCGCGCCAGACGATCCGACCGTTGCACACCACTTGGTGAAGGCGCTCGCCGCGAGTGCGCATGCCGCGCTGCAGATCCGCCACCCACTGCGGCAGCATCGCAGCAAGCGTCGCGTCGTCCGCACGCATTGCGATCCAGACGGCCTGCCCTTTTGACGTGCTTTCCTCGTGCAGACGAACCAGCGCCAAGGTGCGGTTCGTAGACGCCGCACGGACCTCCACGCCGCGGGCTTGCGCCGTCGCTTGCGTCTGTCCGGGGACCGATCGCGCTGGCTCGGAGGCCTGTTTGTGTCCCTCATCTGTTCCCAGCAACGCCATCGCAGTCTCCGGGAGAGCGGATGCGCCCACCGAGAGAGACGTCGGCGCCTGCGCACCTCCAGCATCCACAGCTGCGGATGCATGGATGCCGTCGTCGCCGACGCGCCCGGCCTCTGGCGAGCTGAGCGAGGTTGCGTCTATTGACTTCGCCTCCCCTGCAACCGGATCTGCGTCCGCGAGGCCCTCCGTCGTCGAAGGCGTCCGTGCCGTCGAGGATCCATCGAGCGACGAGAACGTCCGTGCCGCGACCCGAGACCCATGGTCCGTCCCAGGCAGTCGTGCCTGAGGTTCGCGTCGCGCCGATTCCCGCAGTTGATGTTCGCGATCCGCCAGGTCACGGGACGGGAACTCGCGCGACAAGGAACCACGGGACGGAACCATGGATGCGCGAGCACTGCTGGGCTGCGGCGTGCGTGTCGATCGCGCACTTTCGCGCTCGACCGGAGTGTTGCTCGTGGTCAGCATGGGCTTGAACCAGCTGTCCAGCTGCGCGCGTTCCATTTCTCGCGCCCAGGCCAGCCGGTGCTCAGCGCTGTCGCCGTGGCGCGCATCGTCCGGCGAAGCTGGGCGCTTGAGCAGTCCCATCGGACCGGGAGCGGTGGAAGTGGGGTCGGTCGTGCTCATGGATGTTGCTTCGGGACATCGAAGGAGGTTCGCGCACTGGCCGAACGTGCCAGCCAATCGCGATCTTGCTCGTTGAGGTTGCGTTGACGCATCTCGTCGCCGTACTGCGCGAGAGCATCCTCCTTGTGTTGAGTCAATCCCTCGAGACGGACCTGCTCGCGCAGGCACTGCTGCCTGCATTGCTCGCAGTTCGTGCGTTGCTCCTGACGGGTCTGGTCGAGTTCAAGCCATTGCTTGCGCAGGCTCGTCAGGTAGCCCAGATGGCGGCGGTGCGCGGCCGGGTCGAGGCGCTGCATCAGCGCCTGACCGAGTTGGTGCGCCTGCTCGTCGTGCGTGGCGAGCAACTGCGTGAGCCTTGCTTCAGTCTCGGCGAGCTGCTTTTGCGCCTGGGCAAGCACCGTCATCGCCTTGTCCAGGCGCCATTGCTGGCGCTGGTGAACCGGTTCCAGCGCGTACACGAAACCTCGCGCATCGACGTCGCGCGCGACGGTAGCCGTCCCGGATACGGTCGACGCCATCATGCATTGCCTGCCGTATTTCGTCCTGCAGAGGCGGCATCCGATGCCAGTGCCGCGCGCAGCGCCTGGATGGCTTGCGCGCGGTCGACACCGCCCTTACTCTGCCGCAGCCATTCCTGCAGCGCTGGTTCGATCTCTATCGCGCGATCGAGCTCGACGTTCGATCCTCGCTCGTAGGCACCAATGTCGATCATCTGCCGGTTACGTTCCAGCAGCGCCAGCTTCTGCACGGCCAGCACCGCCAGCGCCCGCTGCTCCGCATCGGCCAGTTCCGGCATGAGGCGGCTCACGCTCTTGAGCACGTCGATGGCGGGATAGTGGCCGCGATGGGCGAGCTGACGTGTCAGGACGATGTGGCCGTCCAGGATGGCACGCAGGGCATCGGAGACGGGCTCGTTGAAGTCGTCGCCTTCCACGAGCACCGTAAGCAGGGCCGTGATCGACCCGCCGCCCGGCGCCATGCCGCACCGCTCGCACAACTCGGGCAACTCGGCGAACACCGAAGGGGTGTAGCCGCGTGCGGTCGGCGGTTCGCCCGCAGACAGCCCGACCTCGCGCCGCGCCATCGCGAAGCGCGTGATCGAGTCCATCGTCAGCAACACGTGACGCCCCTCATCGCGGAAGTGCTCGGCGATCGACAGCGCTGCGTAGGCTGCGCGCAGCCGCGCGAGCGCCGGCTGGTCCGAGGTGGCCACGACGACAACCGAGCGGGCCAGCCCTTCCGCGCCGAGCTGTTTCTCAATGAACTCGCGCACTTCGCGCCCCCGCTCGCCGATCAGCGCAATGACATTGATGCCACCTTGCCCGCCGGCATCGCCTTGCGCCTTGACGTGGCGAGCCAGCAATCCGAGCAGCGTGCTCTTTCCGACGCCGCTGCCCGCGAAGATTCCCACGCGTTGGCCCAAGCCCAGCGTGAGCAGGCCGTCGATGCTGCGGATCCCGGTCTCCAGCACGCGATCGATCGGCGGGCGTTGCATCGGGTTGATGGGGGCCGCCTTGAGGGAGCGGCGTGAAGTCACCACCGGCTTGGGACGACCGTCGAGCGGTTCGCCGAAGCCATCGATCACGCGCCCGAGCAATGTCGCGCCAACGCCGATCTGCGAATCCGCTCCCATTGCGTGGACCTCACAACCCGCCGCGATACCTTCCACCGAGCCATAGGGCATCAGCGTCACGCGGCCAGGCTTGAGCCCCACCACTTCGGCCAACACGCTGGGCACCTCGGCGTCCGGCTGCGCGGTCTGGCCCGTCGGGCCCGCTGGTCGCACCATGATCCGGCACAGTTCACCCACGGCAGCGTCGGGGCCGAGCGCGTCAATGGCGAGGCCCTGCATCTCGCGCACCCAGCCGATGCGCCGATGCAGCTCGGCGGTACGCAGTGCCTCGCGACTGGCGGTCAGCGCACTCATGTCAGGTTCCATCCCCCGCGGCGGTGTGTCCAGTCGCAGCGCGCGAACGCAGCAGCAGATGACGCAGCACCTCGAGCTGGGCTTCCAGGCGTGCGTCGAGACCACCCTCGGGGGAGCGCACGATGCATCCACCCAGGACCATCTCCGCATCCGCGATCCACTGGATGTCGTCGTTGGCGAAGACCTCGTCCTGCGCCGGCTCTCGCCGCAGCGTGGCCAGGTCGTCCGGATGAAGGTGCACCGCCACCAGCCGGCGTCCGCGCAGCGCGCGAACCGACTGAAGCAACTGCGAGCGCAGTCCCTCGGCCGTCGCGACGTGTTCGCCAAGCACGCGGCATACCGCTTCGAAGGACAGTGCGAGCATGTCGTCCTCGACGGCGACCAGTCGCTCCTCGATTCGCTGCGGGAGCGCCTCCAAGAGCTGAGCCAGCACCTTGACGCGGGCCTGGTACGCGACCTGGGCTTGCTGCGTCAGTTCGCGGCTCAACTTCTCAGAGTGCTCTGCCAACGCCTGCTCCGCCTTGCGGCTCGCGAGTTCGCTGGCCTGGCGGGCCTCCTCAGCGGCGCGGACGCGCCCCTCCGCCAAGCCCTTGGCGAGCCCCTCCTCATGGCCAGCCCGATAGCCTGCTTCCTCAGTCGCCGTGTCGGCGACGGGCACCGCAGACGCAGAGGTGGGAGCTGGCGAAGTCGCCGCTGCCGGCACAGCCGCGGGAGTGCGCGGAACCGCAAGACGCACCGCAGGCTCGTGCACGGCACGAGACGCATCCGTCGCAACGGGCCGCGGACGGCCAGGCGAAACCTGCCCCTGGACAATGACATCCCGAAGCACCCGCACCGGAGATTCGCTCGACACACTCGATGCATCGGACTTGTCGAGGTTGGCGCCGTGAAGAAACGATGCCGTCATCGCGGCGTGCTCCCGATCGCGACGCGCCGGCCCCAAAGACGACCGATCGAATGACGAATCCTTTTCCACGAACCGTGGCGAGGCGTGGACGCCTCGGGCGCGGCACGAACGCATCGCGCCACGGCGTCGATGAGGGCGGCTCGCATTGCCGGAGGCACCGCCTCCCGCGCAGTGGGCGGCGTGGACAAGAGCTCTTCCAGGCGCCGGCGCTGCACAGGCTCCAGTGCGCGCACCAGGGCGTCGCGCCACGGCCATGGCGCGACACGCAGCCACTGTGCAACCAGCCCCACAGGCTCGACGCGCAGGCAATCGACGGCGCGCTGGATGCCCGAATCGTCCAGCGCCATGAGCATGGCTTCGTCGGACGGAACCACAGGCCCGCCGACATCAGCTCGCGCCGTCGCCTCGGCGACGAGGCTCGCATCGCGGGCGATGCCCAACGCCTCGAGTTCCGCGAGCAGCCGGAGCATCTCTTCGCGCTCGGCGGCAGACAAAGCACGCAGCACCCACGCACGGTCTTCCGGCGTCATGGCGTGCAGCAGCAACGCCGCATGGCGTGCGCCGCCGGACTCCGGTGCGATCTGGCCATAGAGACGATCACGCTCCACGCTGCCATGAGGCTCGGCCCCCCCGACCACAGAGCCTCCCACGAGCGACTTCATCCGCCATTCCGCCGCGACAGGCCAGAGCCACCGGCCGTTGCCGCATCGGACTCGTCGAGCCATGCGCGAACGCGGCGCAAGGCGGCGGCGCGCTCTGCTTCACTCAGCGTCGCGGCAGATGCGTTGCGCGCGGCACCCTTCCGATCGCGCGCAGCCGTACGCAGCACCCAGACGGCCACGCCCACGAGCAGTGCACCGCCCACCAGCCAGCGCAACCAGCCCAGCTCGCCGGCGTCCGTCGCACCCGTGGTCGCGGCGACGTTCTCGTCACCAGCTGCTTCCGTGAAGCCCGCGCCGCCCTTCGAACCGCCTCCCGACACAGCCGGCAACGACGCATCCGAGGATGGGACGGCGGCCTGCGTCGCCAGCGACTGGACCACCACCGTATCCCCTCGCTCAAGCGAGGCGCCCACCGCGGCGGCAATCACCTTGCGAAGCTGTTCCTCCTGGCTGGCATCGAGCGCCTTGCGTACCACGGCGACAACCTGGACGCGACGGATCGAGCCCGGCTGACTCACCACCTGTTCGACCCGACGCCCCACCGCGTACTCCACATCACGCTGCGCGCTACCTGAGCGGGGACCGCCCATGTCGATCGCCCGGACATCGCTTGCGCCCGCGTTGTCGCGCAGCACCTCGCGTTCGCGCACGATCACGCCGGTCGACTGCAGCCCCGAGCGCGAGGCCGCGGGCAAGACGTCTTCGGTCGTGGTACGGATCTGGTCCATGTTCAGTGTGACGTCCACGCTGGCCAGCGCCTGGCCCGCGCCGAAGCTGCGGTCCAGCACAGCGGCTACCTTGCGCGACAAATAGGCTTCCGTGTCGCGCTTGAGATCCAGCCGTGCGCTGTTCAGGTCAGAGTCCCCATTGCCTGCCTCCGCCCGCGTGAGTGCCACGCCGTGGCCATCGACGATCGTGACGTCCTGCGTCGCCATGCCGGGAACTGCCGCGGCTACCAGGCGTTGCACACCTGTGATCTGCTCCGGCCGCAATGCCTGGCCCTGGCGCATCGTGAGCGTGATGGAGGCTTTCGCCTTGGAGGTGGCCTGCTTGAAGAGGCCCTGCTCAGGCAGCGCCAGCAGGACGCGGACCTCGCGCACCTCAGACAGCGACTGGATCGTGCGCGTGAGTTCGCCCTGCAGTGCACGCTGGTAGTTGACCTTCTGCGCGAACTCGGTCATCCCGAAATCGGTGTTGTTGAACAACTCCAGACCGACAGCACCTTGCAGCGGCAGTTCCTTGCCCATCAGCTTGATGCGCGTGGCATGGACCGTCGTCTTGTCGACGAGGATCGCGGTGCCGTTGTCGCCCAGACGGTACGGGATCTTGAGGCGTTCGAGTTCCGTCGTCATCGCCTGTGCATCCTGCGGCTTGAGATCCGAGAACAGGACTTGGTACTCCGTGTGGAACACCCACCAGGCAGCGGCGGCCAGCGCGAGGACGATGACCAAGACACCACCAATCAGGCCCGCGCGGGCGCGCTGTGTCAAACCTTCCCAGAAGTTCATATCGGCATCTTCATGATGTCTTGATACGCCTCAAGCAGCCGGCTCCTGACCTGCATCATCAGCTGGAACGACAGGCGACTTTCCTCGAGGTTGATCATGAGCTGGTGCAGGTTCTGCGCGTCCCCGACCGCCAGCTTCTGCAGCCCGATCTCGCCATCGACCAGCTTGCTGTTGATCTGCGAGATGCCGTCGGACACCATGCGGCCGAAGGACCCCGTGGCGGATGTGCCGGGGATGCCCTGGGCCCCCGATAGATCGGCCGTGCTTCCCGTTTGAACGGCAGACAGTGCCTGGGCGCCGGCCACCATGGACTGCGCCTGCGGCGAAAGCGCCGAGAGGGCTTCGACGGGCAGAAACGCGCTCATGTGTTGCTCCCGATATCCAGCGCGCGCAACGCCAGCGTTCTCGTGGTGTTCATCGCCGACACGTTGGCTTCGTACGCACGCGTGGCGCTCATCATGCTGACCATCTCAGTTGCGGTGTCCACCGCGGCATAGGCCACATACCCGCGCTTGTCAGCCAGCGGGTGGCTGGGCTCGTAGACCAGGCGGGGTGGCGCATTTGTCGGCACGATCTGCATCAGAGGTGCGGCTACCGCGACCGCATCCGCATCCAGGCCCTGGGCGACAAGCGCACCGAAAGCCGCGGCATCGTTCGCGCCAGAAGAGAGTGCGCCGACGCCACGCGCCTCAGCGATGACGCGCAGCGGCTGATAGCTCACGCCGCCGACGCCTTGCACGGTGTTGGCGTTGGCGAGATTCAAGGCCGCGACATCCACGCGCGTGCGCTCGATGTTCATGCCCACGGCGCTGATGGCAAAAGATTGGCTGTAGTCCATGGCTGTACTCACTTCCTGCCGTCACCGGCAGCCATTGAAAGAATCGAGAAATGACGCGAGAGGCCCTTCACGAGCGCCTGGTAGTGAACGGCATTGCGCGCCATTTCGGCCGCCTCCACGTCGAGCTGCACCTGCCCCGCCGCGCCGCCCTCATCCACCGCCGGTTCGATGCGGGGGCGGACCTGGGCGAGCGCTAGCGCATCGATGCGACCGGACTGCTCCATGCCGCGCTGGACGTCGACCATCTGCGCCTCGAAGCTCACGCGCTGCGGCACATAGCCCACCACGTTGGCGTTGGCGATGTTGGTGGCGATCGCTTGCTGGCGCATGCTGGCTGCGTCGAGCGCGAGCGCCAGTGCGGATCGAGTCACGGCTTCGATTCCGTCAGTCATTGATGCCTCCAGATACTTGGGAATTCATGAGATTGTCGATTGAGGGGGACCTAGCGAACGGTGCTACTGCACGACCAGTTCGCCGTGCAGCGCGCCTGCGGCCTTGACCGCGCGCAGGATCGAAATCACGTCGCGGGTACTGGTCTTCAGACGTGCCAGCGACTGGACGAGGTCCGACACGGTGTTGCTTCCCGTCACGAACCCGGTGCCATTGCCCTCCTGCACGTCGACGCGCGTGTTGGTCACGATCGCTGTGCGAATGTCGGAACCGCCCCCGATCACGTTGTAGGGCTGCGAGGCCGTGTTCTGGCTGGAGATCGCAATCTTGATGTCGCCGTGCGAGATCGCCACGCGAGAAATGCGCACGTCCCCTCCAGACACCACGGTCCCGGTCCGCTCGTTGATCACCACCTTTGCGCGCCGGTCCGGCTCCACGGTGACGTTCTCGATACGAGTGAACAGGCTCACCAGCTGGTCGCGCTGGACCGCAGGTACGGCGATCTCGATGCCCGAGGCATCACGTGCCTTTGCAAGGCTGCCGCCGAGCTGCCGGTTGATGGCGTCGGCCACGCGACTGGCCGTCGTGTAGTCCGGCTCCGAGAGCACGAAGGTCACGTTCTGGCGCTCGTCGATCATGTTGGCGTCGACGCCAACCTCGACCGTCGCACCATTGGGAACCGAACCGGCAGTCGGATGGTTCTTCTGAACCACGTTCCCGTTCGCGTCGTAGCGATAGCCACCGACCGATAGAGGCCCCTGCGCGAGTGCGTAGACCCGACCATTCGCCCCCTTGAGCGAGGTGACCAGCAAGGTGCCTCCAACGAGGCTGCGGGCATCGCCCGCCGAGCTCACCGTCACGTCCAGGGTATCGCCTTCACGCGCAAAGGTGGGCAGCGATGCACTCACCATCACCACCGCAACGTTGCGGCTTTGCACGGCCTCGGGAGGGATCGTCAGGTTGAACTGCGACAGCACGTTGGCCAGCGACTGCCGCGTGGTGCGGTTCGAGGGCGAATCGCCCGTGCCGGCCAAACCGGTCACGATGCCGGTGCCGAACAGCGCGTTGTCGCGCCAGCCCTTGAGCTTGCCCAGGTCCTTGACGCGCACGGCGTCCGAGGCCACGGCGGCTTGGGCCGGCCCTGGGGCCGTCAGCCAGAGGCTCGCAAGGACCGCGACGGTCACGACACAGGACAACCATCGACCGAGTGGCGGGCGGCCAGGCAGCAGGCAGGTCCAAGCCCGCGAAGCGAATCGATGCATCACAACCCCAACCAATCAAGAATTTTTCGCCAGGCGCTGCGGCGCGCACGGTCGGAGACATCGCCCTCGCCCACATACGTGATGCGTGCGTCGGCCAGACGAGTCGACAGCACCACGTTGCCGTCCGAGATGTCCTGCGGTCGGACCCGCCCTTCCAGGTTCACCTTCTGCAGTTCGTCGTTGACCGTGAGCAACTGTTCGCCCGCAACACGCAGCTCGCCGTTGGGCAACACGTCCTTCACGGTCACGGTCAAGGTTGCCAGCAGCTTGTTGGTGCGCTGGGTCCGGCCGCCACCATCGAACTCTCCGCTGACGCCGATTCCCAGCGTTCCCACGACACGGTTGCCGGTGTGCGTCACGGACCCGGCGATGTCATTCGCGCGGCGCGTCCCGGTGTTGGCACTGGTTGTGGCGGAGGAGTTCTCGAAAACCTGGATCGTGAGCGAATCGTCTACGCGGAAAGCCTTGTTGTCGGCCGTCAGGGGGCGGAAGCTCCCCTCCTGATAGAGGCTTTCCGAGAGCGCGGGCCAGCTCACACAAGCCGCCGCCACGCAGATCGCCGCCATCGACAGCGTGCGCAACGGCCGAAATTTCACGCGATGTCTCATGGCTGCACCTCCACTCGGCCCGGTCCGGTAACGCGTGCGAGCACCTCGCCGCTCGATCCAGGCACCTTCACACGGATGACCTGGCCTGGGCGACCGTCCTGCAGCACTTCCACCCGACTTTCGACGGACACGTCGCCGCTGCGAGCCAGTAGTTGCGCCCAGTTGCCCCGCGTGACCGAAGGCGTGGCCTGGAGATGGGCATCGGTGAGGATCTCGCCGGGTTTGAGCTGTTTGCGCAGGCGCTGTGCACCCACAGGCGACTCCTCGCCCGCACCGGCAACACCTTCGATGCGCATCGCCCTGCCCCCCTGGACGGTCGTCAGGTCCACTTCCCGCGTTTCGGTCGCGCCCCGCAGGACCACGCCATCGATCTGCGCGCCACCGGCCATCGGTGCCGTGGCGACCGTCGCCTGCGCCCACGCATTGACTTCGAAAGTGACGGCCGTGCTGCGGACGAAGCGATCGTTGACCCACGCCTCGACCCAAACCAGCATGCGGCGGGACGGCTGCGCCTGATCGGCGATGGGTCGCACGCGCAGAACGGGCTGACCGGCCGGCAGCACCAGATCGCGTGCCGTGGAGACAGGCTGCACCTGGGCGCGAACACTGCGCTGTCCAAGCCAGTTCTGCAACGCCGCCTGAGCGGCCGAGATCACGGCCTCCCCGGACAGGTCCTGCGCCGCGCTCTCGATGAGCGTTTCGCTGGCGCCACTCCATTGGACGGCAGGCGATCCCTCAACCTTGACTTGCGCAGCGCCCCGAGCCTCTACCCAGCGCACGATGGTGTCACGATCGATCGCGACGGGCGAGCCCGGCCGCGGTGCGGAACCGATGGGCAGCGCCATGAGCCTGCGCAGCGCCACCAGGTCTCGGCTCGTGAGATAGGCGATGTCGCCGAGCCGGACGCTGGTCTGGTCCACCTGGACCTTCGGGCGCAGTTCGATCGAGACGACGGAATCGACCCAGGGCGCGGCGAGTGCCGGCGCAGCGGCACAGAGGGCGAAGATCGCTCCGAAGGTGACCGCCCACATGGCTGGGTGGCGCTCAGCCGGGCTACTTGCGCAGACCATTGATCATTCCGAGCATCTCATCGGACGCCTGCATCACCTTGACGTTGGCCTCGTACACACGCTGCGCCACCATCAGGTTCACCATCTCCTCATTGAGCTTCACATTCGAGCCTTCAAGAAAGCCCTGCGCGAAGCTGCCCATGCCGTCCTCTGCAGCTTTGCCGGCAATCGCGTCACCCGAGCCTGTGCTTGAGCGATAGAGGTTGTCGCCCTGGGGTGTCAGCGCAGACGGGCTGGTGAAACGCACCAGATCGAGCTGGCCGACTTCGACTGGCGTGCCTTGGCCGGCCACCTCGACCCGAACGCGCCCGTCGTTGTCGATCTGCAGGCTCTGTGCGTTGTCTGGCACCGCCACGTTCGCCTTCAACGGATAGCCTCCAGCCGTAGCGAGCAGCCCATCCTTATTGATCTTGAAGGTTCCGCCGCGCGTGTAGGCGCTCGAGCCATCGGGCATCGTCACCTCGAGAAAGCCCTCTCCCTTGATCGCCAGGTCCCAGGCCGACTCGGTCTTCTTCAGATCACCCATGTCGAACAGCTTGGACACCGATGCAATCCCCACACCCGCGCCGAGCCGGTTCTCCGCGCCGAGGATGCCCGCCTCCTCCAGCGAAGGCTGCAGCCTGCCGGCCTCGCGAACCATCAGGTCCGAGAAACCGACCTTGCCCTTCTTGAAGCCGGTCGTGTTGACGTTGGCGAGGTTGTTGGCAATCGTGTCGACGTTGAGCTGCTGCGCCTGCATGCCGGTCGCGCTGATGTAGAGGGCATCGAACATGGGAGAGGACCTTGAAGTAAGAGGTATGCCGCCAAGGCGGTATCAGGACAGATCGCCGAGCTTGCGCACCGCGGCACCGATCATTTCGTCGTAGCCAAGCGCCACGCGCTGCATCGACTCGAAGTGCCGCATCGACTGGATCAGTTGCGTCATTTCCTGCATCGAGTTGACGTTGGAGTTCTCGACGAAGCCCTGGCGCAGCTGGACGTCGGCGTCGACGACCTGCACCGGCGCCGCGTCCGTGCGCAGCAGGCTGCCGCCCAGATGTTCGAGCTTGGCCGCCTCATCGAAGCGCACGACCTTCAACTGGCCGACCGGCGTCGTCTCCAGACCGCCGCCAGGCTTGTTCTCAAAGACCTGTCCGGTCGCGTCGATCACAGGGTTGGGACGGCTCAGGACGATCTCGCCGCCCACGCCCATCACCGGCTGGCCTTGTGCCGTGACCAGCCTGCCGCGCGCGTCGAGTTGCCAACTACCGAGCCGGGTATAGGTTGGACCCGCATCGGTGGAGATCTCGAAGAAACCCGGCGTCGTGAGCGCCACGTCCAGGCTTTGACCGGTGGTCTTGAGCGTTCCCGCATGCCCGTCGGTCTGGATCATCAAGGAGCCCCCCACCGCCAGGGTGCCCGGGATCGCGCCCATCGTGGCGGCGCTCCCCGTGCGACGGGCCGCGTCTGCGCCGCGCATCGCGTCGGCAAAACCACCGGAGCCCACAGGCAGACTGCTGGCCACTTCCCGCTTGTAGCCGGGCGTCGTGGCATTGGCGATATTCATGCTGATGCGCTCCAGGCGAGCCATGTCCTGCTGCATGCCGTTGAGGGTGATGGCCAAAACGTCGCTCATCGGTTGTCTTTCGTATCGATCAAAGTTGCACGACGCTGAAGGACTTCAGCTCGACGGTGTGGGGAACCTCGGACATCGACAGCACGCGCAGGTGCGGCATCACCCGCTCCGACAGCGCTCGTACGTGACGACGCAGCTCCGGCGCGCACAACAGCACCGGGAGCAAGTTGCTCTTCATCATTCGCTCAGCTTGCTGAACCAGGCGCTTCATCAACTGCTCGGACATGCGAGGGTCAAGCACGAAGGCTTGCGCGCCGGCGGCATCGGCTGCAACCTGAATGCTCTGGAGAAACTGGCTCTCTATGGCTGGGTCAAGCGTCAACACCTGCAACGCGTTGGCTTCGCCAAGCAGTCCTTGGCAGATGGCATGACCGAGCCGCTGCCGAACGACCTCGGTCAGCTGGCCCGATTCGCGCGTGGTCCGGCCAGCATCCGCCAGCGTCTCCAGGATCGCCTCGATGTGCCGGATCGACACCTTCTCGCGCAACAGGTTCTGCAGCACCTTCTGCACGTCGCTGGATGACAGGACGGTCGGAATAAGTTCTTCGACGAGCCCCGGCTGGTTCTGGCGCACGCGCGCGAGCAGCCGATCGACCTCGGCACGCGTGAGCAACGTTGCCGATTCGCGCCGCAGCATCTCCGTGAGGTGCGTCATGAACACCGTGGGCGCATCCACAAGCGTGTAACGCGCCTGCGTCGCGGCCTCACGTTGACCTTCTTCGATCCACAGCGCCGGCAGTCCGTAGGTCGGATCCCGCGTCGGCTCGCCCGGCACGGACTTGGTATCGCCGGAGGGATGGATCGCCAGCAGCCGATCCGCTCGCGCCTCGCCCTTGCCGACCATCACGCCGTCCAGGTGGATCTCGTAGCGATCGGCAGACAGGCGCGCGGAGTCCTTGAAACGCACGCGCGGCAGCACCAAGCCGAATTCCTGCGCATGCTGCTTGCGAAAGGTCGACACGCGCTCCATGAAGACGCTGCCGGGCTGGTTGATCACCGGCACCCAGTTGCTGCCGATGTGCACCTCGATCGGCTCGACATGCAGCTGCGCATAGGGATCGTCGGACTTGGCGTCCTCCGCGCCATCGCCATCGCCAACCGTTCCGTCCACGCCTTCTGTCGCGCCCGAAGTGCCATCTGCGGCCTTGAGACGGGCGCGTCGATAGAGCATCGTCGAGGCAAGAAGGAAACACAGGGCCAGCACCAGCGTAGGCACCGCGGGGATTCCCGGCAGCAGGATCAGCCCGCCCAGCGCCATGGCCACCAACAGCAAGGTCTTCGGGAACGAGCTCACCTGCCGCAACGCCTCGCGGCTCAGGTTCACGTCCGACGAGGAACGGGTGACGATGATGCCGGTGCCCACCGCGATCACCAGCGCCGGCACCTGAGTAACGATGCCGTCGCCGATCGTCAGCAGCGTGTACGTCTGCAGCGCCTGCCCCCAAGGCAGGCCGTGCTGCATCACGCCGATCACCAAGCCGCCGATGATGTTGATCAACAGGATGATGATGCCGGCGATCGCGTCGCCCTTCACGAACTTGCTGGCACCGTCCATGGCACCGTAGAAGCCCGCTTCCTTCTCGATGTTCTTGCGCCGACGCTGGGCCTCGGCCTGATCGATGAACCCCATGTTGAGGTCGGCATCGATGCTCATCTGCTGGCCCGGCATGCTGTCCAGCGTGAAACGCGCCGCGACCTCCGACACCCGCTGGGCACCGCTGGTGACCACCACGTACTGCACCACGATGAGGATCAGGAAGACGATGAGGCCGATGACGTAGTTGCCACCCACCACGAACGCCCCGATGGCACCAATGACCCGTCCCGCATCTCCATCCGAGAGGATCAGCCGGGTCGCCGCCACGTTGAGCGACAGCCGGAACAGGGTCGCGATCAGCAGCAGCGACGGGAAGGTCGAGAACTCCACCGGCCGCGCCATGTAGAAGGTCAGCAGCAGGACCAGGAAGGCGAATCCGAAGTTGCTCAGGATCAGGAAGTCCAGCAGGCCGCTGGGGATCGGCGCGAACAGCACCACCAGCACACCCAGCACCAGGAGGACAAGTGCAATGTCGCCGTGCTTGCCGAGGACGCGGCCCAGAGCGTTCACGCGTGCGCTCCCGTAGCAGCGGCACGGCCGTGGCGCTGTTCACGCATGGCGAAGACCCACACGATGATTCGGGCGACTTGAGCGTAGAGCTCCGGCGGAACCATGTGGTCTACCGCGAGCTCCTTGTAGAGCCTGCGCGCTAGCGGCGGATTTTGGACCACAGGGATCTGGTGGCGCGCCGCGATCTCCCGCATGGCTGCGGCCATGTTGCCCGCCCCCTTGGCGAGCATCTGTGGCGACACCATGCGGCCATGCTCGTATTTCAACGCGACGGCGATGTGGGTCGGGTTAGTGATCAGAACATCGGCGTTGCGGGTCTGGCGCAAGGCGACGCTTCGCTTGAAGGTCTCGCGGCGAAGTTCGCGCAGGCGGGCACGAATGCGTGGGTCGCCTTCGCGCTGCTTGACTTCGTCTTTCATCTCGCGCTGGCTCATCCGCATCTTCTTGGCGAACTCGTGCCGTGTGTACATGAGATCGACCAGCGCGATCAACGCCAGTACCAGCGCCATCTTGAGCCCGACGCTCGACAGGTCGTCGACGAGCATGCGCAAGTAGCCGATGGGCGACAACGACGCCAGTGCGTAAAACTGTCCGGTCAACGCCTTCAGCGCGAGGTATGCAACAAGAGTGAGTAACACCAGCTTGACCACCGCGCGCGCCGTGTCGAAGAGCACGCGCATGGAAAAGATGCGCTTCAAACCCTGCACCGGGTTGATCCGATTGAAGTCGATCTTGACGGGCTCGACGGAAAGGATCGGCCCGGTCTGCATCATGTTCGCGACGATGGCGGCGAGCATGATGGCTGCGAAGAACGGCGCCGCCAGCGACAACGCGGCACGCAGCGAATGCTCGATGAGGAACCACAATCCGGCGCCCGACGGATCCATACGAGCAGCCTGGATCAGAAGCGCCATGTCGAAGCGGAACTGGCTCTCGAGCGACCCGAATCCGCGCCAGGTGAGATAGACCATGGCCACGCAGAAGACGAGCGCGGACACCACGTCCGCGCTCTTGGCCACCTGCCCGCGCTCCTTGGCGCGCTCGAGTTTGAAGGGCGTCGCCGCCTGGTTGCGATCCAGATCCTGCTCAGCCATCAGCGCGCTCCCTGCGCAGGTGCGGGCACCGACTGAAAGATCCCGTCCCAGGTGACGGCGATGCCCGAATACACGCGCGCCATGACAGCCCCGACGCCGGCGAACCAGAACGACAGCGCCACCAGACCGACGACGATCTTGATCGGGATGCCCATGGCGAACATGTTCATCTGTGGCAAGTTTCGGCCAATCACGCCAAGCGCAAACTCGACCAGCAGGATGCAGAACACCACTGGCGCCACCAACGCGAAGCCGAGGCTGAACAGGCCTGCGGCCTGTTTGATCACTGGCGCGACGGCATAGCCCATGGGCCATGACGCGCCCAGCGGGAACTTCTCCAAGCTGTAGGCGATGCCGCGCAGCAGCGCGTGGTGCCCATTGAGGATGAAGAACAGCAGCACGGCCAGGTAGTTGAAAGCGGAGGTCAGCACGGGAATGGGTCTGTGCGTGACCGGATCGACGATCTGCGCCATCCCGAATCCCAGTTGAACGTCGAGCAACTGGCCGGCCACCGAGAAAGCGCCGAAGGCCAGCAAAATGCCCAGGCCGAGCGTCGCGCCCAGCGCCAGTTCACGCATCGCGGCGAGCAGCAGTGCACTCCAATCCGTCCACTCGACAGAAGGTGCGCCGAGACCGCTAGCGATGGCAAGAGCCAGCCCCAGTGTTAGCAGCGAACGGACCACTGGCGGAAGCGGCAGCGCATAGAGCACCGGCGTCATCGCGAACGTCGCGGCGATGCGCAGCGCCAGCAGCCCGATACCGGTCAGCCAAGCGGCGCCCACGCCAGGGGCCAACACCGCAGCGGCGGATTGCATTTGCGAGGGGTTCACGAGAAGGGTCCGAAGACGTCAGAACATCGCGGGGATCGCGCTCCAGAGCTGAACCGTGAACTGAGTCAGCTTCCGAAGCATCCAGGGTCCCGCCACGATCAACACCGCACCCGCCGTGAAGAGCTTGGGCACGAAGGTCAGAGACATTTCCTGGACTTGGGTGACCACTTGAACAACGCTGATCGCGATGCCAACCAGCATGGTCAATCCCAGCAGGGGCAAGCAAAGCAGTAAGCCTGTCCAGAACAAGTCGGACATCATTTTTAAAGCCAAATCTGCGTGCACCCGATCACTCCCGCCCTAGTACTGCGCTATCGCTGTCTGTCAGACAACGCCGCATTTACGAAACTGTTTGCAACGATCCTAACGCCACCTCAGCCCTAGTCTTAAAGAAAATTAACCCTTAAAACTTAACAACTACAAAGGTGCATACATTCCACTAATTTCCGTGGTCGGAGGGCGTCATTCGACCGTTGAGAGATGATTCCCCAATGAAAAAGGGCGTTCACTGGACTTCAGTGAACGCCCTTGGACGTTGTGTTGGTGGAGCTGGGGGGATTTGAACCCAAGTCCGCCCCACGCCCAGCGCGGGCTCCGCCGGTCACGTGCGAAACGCGTGCGAATCGTCTCCGCCTTTTACCACCCCGCCCAAACACCCCGCTGGGTGCACCACCCCGGTGCGAGCTACCATGCCGCCGGAGGAGTCCAACCATGCGCCTTTTGTTTGTCGCCGCCCTTTTCGCCGTCGCCCAGCCGTCGTGGGCTCTATATAAGTGCGTCGGCGCCGGCGGTGCCACCAGCTTCCAGGAAACGCCCTGTGAGCGCGCGCAAGCGCAGACAGCCATCAAACCCCTGGTCGAGGCACCAAAACCCGCCGTCGCCCCATCTGGACCGAGCGGCGAACCCTCCAGCGCGGTCACGGCCGGGCGCCCCACGCTCGACCAGCAGGTCAAGGACGCGGAGGCCGACCGGCTGCGGAGGGAGGCCGGCTACACCCTTCGCGACAAAACGGCCCAGCTCGAACGGCACCGCCAAGCCTGTGATAGCCAGCAACGGGAGATCCTGGCGAACACTGCCCGAGCCCGGAACAACCTCGCAGGCGCAACCTACGCCCAGTCGATCGCAACGGAAGCCAACGCTGCCGCCCTGCGCTGCGAAACCAGGGGGCGCGAGATTCAATCCGAGGTCGAGGAAGCCCGCCGGCAGTGCACCGCACGCGGTTGTTCCTGACACCGCAGCTACTTCGACGGCGCCAGCAGCGCGCGATCGTTTTCGACCAGGCCGAGCAGCAGCGCTACTTCGGCGTCTCGCCCTTCGAGAGCGCGTCGAGCCTCGATAAGTAGTTGTCCACCTTCCGCAGCAGCGCCTGCGAGGACTTCGGATCGATCCGCGACACGCTCGCAGGCAACGGGGTCGCTTCGGGCTGCTTGGCGATCACGGGCGGCGCTGGCGGCAAACTGGCGGGACAGCCGGTCAGCACGAGCGGCATCATCAGCACGGCCAGCCTCCAGCGTTTGAACGATCCGGGTGTAGACATCGACGATCTCCTGTTGTTGCGCTGCGTGTGTGAGCTGTAGCCCTGCGACACGCTCAGCCTCGCGCAGGGCAGCGCGGTTGCGGTCGCTGGTTTCGGTGGCGCGGGCCTGGTGCTCTTCGGCCAGCGCCGTCTTGCCCTCGGCGACGCGGATGGTTTGCAGCCCGAGCAGGGCGAGCAGCGCCGCAATGACGGCCAGCTGCCAATTGGCAAGCACGAGCCGAAGCGCGGTCATCATGCGAGCGCCTTTCGAGCCTTGACGCTCATGGCTTCCACTTCGTGGAGGCCAAAGGATCCGCCATTCACGACCCGCCGCACCTTCGTCGTATCCCCAAGGAAGGCGTCGGGCACCTTGCCCTCCCACCAGTCGATGGCGAACTCGAGCGCGTAGTGGGGCTGCTCGGCCAGCTCGGGCAGCGTTAGCAAGTCCTGCCCGCTGCGCGATGCCTGCCAGGCGTACCCGTCGCGGAACGTCAGCATGATCAGCCCACGGCCCGGATAGCGTGCCCCGTCACCACCGCCTTCCGGTCGATTGCCGCCGCGCCCGCCATAGCAAGCCTCGAAGAATGCCGGCTCGTTGAAGGCGAGCGCGTCAGCGCGCGGGACCAGCGACCTCCACCGCGAGCCAGGCGGCGACGCATTGCCCATGTCGCGGATGCGCTGGGCGCTGTATTTCCCGTTCTCCTTCAGACGCGTGAGCATCTGACTTTCAACCAGCACGGTTGGCAGGAAGTCCCACAAGTCGACGTCGCCTTTACTGAAGCTGTCGGGCTTGATCGTCGCCGCGAAGACGGTCGACCACTTGATGCTGTTGGTCGGGTCTACGCCGCATGCACGCAGAATGCGGGCCCAGTCATTGGCATTGCGTTCCATGGTCGCTCCTATTTGTCGCCGAGTGGCATCACGTCCGAGGCTGGCGGAATCACCTTCGCACCGGCTCGCAGGTTCTCGTTGGTCTTGTCGAGCTTGCTCGTGACCAGCTGGTTGAGGCGGTTAAAGAACGCCACGCGGGTCCACCCCGCCGCGACGATCACCACCATGCGGATGTCGCGCGTGATGAGGTCGGGCCACTTTGACGTGATCGCGAGCATCAACAGGTACGCGGCGCCGCCGGCGAGGAACGAAACCACCAGGTCTTTCCGTGCCTCTTTCAGCACGCTGTAGACCACGACGTTCTCGGTCGCGAGCGTGAAGATGGTGCGCAGCGCGCCGCCGAGCAGCCCGGCGACCGCGCCCCACATCAGCGATTCATAGTCGAAGCCGCGCACTTCGACCGCGAACGTAGCCGCGTAGACCACGCGCATGAAGCACAGGCCCCAGACAGCCAGCAGAAATTGGACGATGAGTCGATTTTTCATCTTGCGAAGAACCAGTCATGCAGCTTCCGCAGTTGCTGCGCGTTGAGGGATACCGCGAAAAGCAGCGAGAGAAAAAGCGACTCCATCGCCTGCCGGCCATAGAGGAAAGACAGCGGCCCCGAATCGAGCGGAACGGCGAGCACGGCTAGGTAGAACCACGTCAGCGAGGTGATCGCCGCAGCGAGGCAGGCGGCCTTGCGCGGCCAGCGGCACGCCAGCGAACGCGGGAAGAAGACCAGCGCGATGGCATGGGGCAGCATCAGCAGAAGCGCGACGACGAACAGACTGCCGACGAAGCCGGTGGCACGTGCGAGCGACGCCACCTTGAAAAGCATCGAGGGCGCGATCTGGTAGATGTAGGTGATCGGCCCGATGAGGTCGTTGGCGAATGACAGCGTCACGTAGATCGTGAGAAGTCGCACCTCGAGCCGGTCTTGCTCCGAGGGCGTCGGAATCCTGACGGCCGCGACGTGGCGCCGCACGTCGGCCTCGGTGGTGGTGGTCTTGATGGTCACGTTCGCGCTCCTCTGCGGTGGTGGTGGTTCATTGCCGGTCCTCAGATTTCGATGATGTCGATAGGTAGATCGCCGGCGGCTTCGCCTTCGATCACGCCGCCGCGCACGAACACGGTCAGCCCAGCCTCGGCCACGCCGACCGCCTGGATACGGCCGCCGCCAGGCAGCTCGATGGTGGAGATGCCCTCCACTATCGACAGCACGACGCCAGCCTGGCGCGGCGGGCCGCTCACGAGGTTTTCAAGTTGCTTCCAGGGGTTAAACATGGGTTTCGACTCCAATGGTTTGCCAAATCGTGAGCTTCTTATCCGCGCGCTCGACCTCGGCCGCGACGCTTCGCACCAAGCCGATGCGCGTAGTGGCGCCATCGACGTAGCGCACGAACTTTCCGGGCGGGATGATTCCGGTCTCGGCCAGCACTGGAAGGCGCAGCGACACCGCGGCCTGGCGTCCGGTGTCCGCCAGCACCGCCAGGCCGCGCTGGCGGGTGCCGATCGCGTTGGTGCCGAGCTGCGCCGTAACCATCGGCGCCTCAATGTCGCCGGCCGTGCCCTGGCGCGTGATCTGGCCGAGCCGGCCCGACTTCATGCCGCGCACGAAAACCCGGTTGTAGTTGGGCTTCTCGGTCCACACGACGGCCTCTTTCTGCACCACGTCGGACGGCAGCTCATAGTCGGGCACCACGTCGCCCCACTCCCATGGCTTGGCCGGGTAGCGCTTGAGAACGCTTAGCGCCTTATCGCTGCGGTGCGCCTGCACATAGGCGCCCGCGTCAGCAGCGATCGCGTTGATGGCACTCATGTAGCTGCCTTGGTGCGAGAACACGCCCGCGGGAACCAGCCAGTCCTCGGGCTTCCATCCCGCGTCAATGTCCCACCCCAGCGAGACGCCGTTAAAGGTGAGCACATCGGCGGCCAGCTGCTGCACAGTGCGATCGGCGATGTTCCCGAAGGTCATCACCGGCGAGTAGGGCGCGTCGAGCACGGCCGCGCGACCGCGGCCCGTGATCGTGAGGTCGGAGCGGCCGAAGGTGCGGTCGCGGCTGATGCCTTCGACGATCGCGCGGTAGGCGACGCCGTTGATCGTGGCCTCCAACTCGACGGGCACGCCTCCGACGGGCTCCAGGTCGGAAAGCGCTTCACCAGGTACCCGCGCGGTAAATCCCCAGGTCCAAGAGTCCGCGTCGATCGTGAGCGACATGGCGGTGTTGGGTATGAGCACATTGCCGACGACGCGACGAAGGCTTGCGGTGTTGATCACTGTGTAGATCCTCCGAACCGGAACGACGACCGTTCCACCAGGCTCAGGCGGTAGGTGGCGCTCGCAGATGAAAACGAGGTTGGTGTCCGCGCTCCACAGCGCCGAGAACACGAGGTTGCCGGTGGGCACGTAGCACGGCTCCGGTCGGGGTGGGATGGGCGTGTCACCGAGGCCAGGGACTGGCCTGATCGCGTCTTGGTAGCGGGTGCGGGAACCCACCTCGATCGGCCGGCCATAGCCGTCGTGCTCTGCGAAGGCCGCGTGCAGCGCGATCGCGTCTTGGTAGCGGGTGCGCGCTTGATTGCGGATCTTCTGCCCGTCCTGAAAGCGCACGACGGCCGACGTGCCGAGCGGCGCTCCGTTTTGAAACCGAACGGCGCGTGCGAGCGGTAGCCGCTGTGAATCTTGAAACCGCGCGACGGCCGACGTTCCCAGCGGCATGCCTTCCTGGAACCGATCACGCGAGGCGCGCCGCATGCGCTGCGTGTCGGCCCATCGCGCCCGCACGCCAACGCGCAGCGGGACTGCAGACTGAAACCGGGCCTCTGTTGCGACAGGCAGGCGCGCCGCACGCTGGGCTCGGTCCTGCGTGCCCACAGCCATCGGCAACGCATCTTGGAAGCGAGCGCGCGTGCGACCGACAAGGGGCCGCTGCGTGTCCGAGCGATAGACGACCTCGCCGGACAAGGTGGGCTTGGTGAGCACAACCGCGCCCGACACACCGATACCGAGCGCAACACGGCCCGACAAGGTCGGCTTCGCAAGCGTGATCGCGCCACTGATGACCGCATCGGTGATCGGATTGCTGCCGTCGTCACCGAAGACGAGGTGCGCAGGCTGCGCAAGGGGCGCGGCGCGGAAGACGAGGTCAACAGATGCCACGTCACGCCATCTTCAGCTCGGCCAGGATCGCACGGGCGCCGGCATAGAGCAGCGTCCCCGTGGTGCCGCTGACCTTGAGCGCGCCGGAGCCCAACGTGTCGGTCACGTCCCCTGTGCCGAGCAACGCGCCGGCACCGTTGTAGAGCTCGAAGCCATCGGCCTCGCCTTGCTCATGAATGAAGTCGCCCGTGGCGTCCCCCTGCGCGAAGACCAACTCGTGGGCGACCAGTGAGGCGGCCGGCTTCGCGAAGATCATCGTCACGAGAGCCGTCGCGCCCTCGTACAAGATGGCGTAGGCAGGCTCTGCATCCGCATCGAGCAGAGCCGCCACGCCGAGCAGCATGGCGTCGTTTGTGGCACCGGTGTGCGTGAAGGCCATAGGTTCAGGGGTCCGTGAAGATGAGGACGCTGGAGGTCATGGCGTTGCCTGGAGTAACGGCGTCCGTCGTTGCGAACCCGGTCGTCACCTCCGACACGCTGAGAAGGCGCCATGCGACCGCCAGGCGGTTGTCATTGCTCGCCGACACAGGACGCGCAATCTCGTTCCACCCCAGCGAGTAAATCTTTCCCTGTCCGATGTAGCCCGCGAAGGTCGCAGCCGCGATAGCAATTTGGTTCTTGCTGATGGCCGACGACACGGCCGGCACCGCAACGAAGGCGTCGCTCGTGCTGTTCTTGACGAGGTGCCCTTCGGTTGCAAATGCTGGCGTGCCGGTCGGGCTTGAGAGCGCCAGCATCTGCCCCTGCAGCCGCAGATTGCTCGTCTGCCCGAAGGTGTAGCTCGTGGTCGTGCTGCCATCCCCTGCGACGGCGGTCTTTGTGTAGACGTGAACCTCGGTTGTCGCACCCGAGCCCGTGGCCCCGCCCGATGACGAACGCAATGTCCAGCCCGCGGGCGTTGCTGCGGCCGACGAGCGAACCGAAACGATGGCGACGAGAAGGTCGCCCACCTGCGTCGTGTTCGGCACCGTCAGCGCGATCGTCGTGGCCGTGCTGATTTCCTGAAGCGGCGATGCACCTCTCAGTGCCAATTCGGGCACCGGGATGACGGGCGTCTCGATGAGATCGGGCGCGAGGTTGTCGCCAACTACCGCCCGGTGGTCATGCTCGTAGTCGTAGCTGATGACGGTGTACCGCTTGCGCTCGTCGACGTAGTCAAACTGATAGGCGCCCGTGACACGGTCACTCCACTGCTCCCGAATTACCGTACCGTCCTGCTCGCGGATGAGCCGAACCAATCGGCGCACGGGCACGTCGGGCGAGCCATCCTCTTTGACCGTCCCATTGATCCGACCAACGCCAAGCGCCCACGAGTCGGTGTAGTTGTACTCTCGCCGACTCTTTCCCAAGTGGTCGAGTACCATCGCCGAGAGAGGTTTCGCAATGCTTGCGAGCGTGTTGATACTCACGATGTCGCCGGCCAGCGCAGCGCGCCCCCTCATGATGTTGTGGCGTCGAATCAGAGGTGCTTCTGACCAGTCGGACGCCCCCGCCACCGGGTAGGTGAAGCCCGAGCCTTTCAACGTCGCAGTCGACATCACCTGTACGCCACTGGTCGTCCCCACGTAGGGCACCAAGGTCAAGCCCAGCAGCCCCGTGGCGCTCGCCACGCCCTGAGACACACCATTCCGATAGAACGTCAAGGACCCCACGGCGAAGTCGATCACGACTCCGATCACGTCCCCCGCAACGAATCCAGTGCCGTAGGGCGTAGCCGCCCCCGCGAGGTATTTGTTGCC
Organism: Acidovorax cavernicola; assembly: GCF_003581445.1. Lineage (NCBI taxonomy): Bacteria > Pseudomonadati > Pseudomonadota > Betaproteobacteria > Burkholderiales > Comamonadaceae > Acidovorax > Acidovorax cavernicola. The sequence goes on from NZ_QXMN01000017.1 coordinate 100,760, forward strand.
GTTGCGGTTGTATCCGTAGCTCCCGGCGCCGCTGCCCACGTAGGTGCTCGGGTTGGCTGCTGCGGTGCCCACTCCTACGGCAAAGTCTGCGGACGGCGCAATCGAAGTGACCGTCACCTCAAATTGAAGCTTCCCCGTGGACTTGTAGACCAGGCCTTTGCCCGAGGTTGCGTTGGCCGTTCCGAGCACCAACTGGTCCGCGCTCAACGTCGACCATGTCCGCGCGCGATCCACAAAGGACCATACGTTTGTGGCGTCGACACTGTCCGTTTTTGCACGGGGCCCGGGCCAGGTGAAGCCTGCCAGCAGGAGGAGGTCGGTCCAGGTCGAAGCGTCGTCCGAGAATTGAAGTCGCGCCGCCAACGGGAACTTCACAGCATCGTTGCCCGAACCGAACCGGATGTCCGACACGTCCATCGAACCACCGACCCCAGCGTCCCACGTCATCACGAGTGCCGAAACGGCGCTCGCCGACCACAGGGCCCCTGTTGATAGGTCGTCATCCTGCAGATTCACAAGCGCACCCGACGTTGGCGCGATGTTGCTCGTCAACGTCGCCGATGCGTCGACGCGTGTAGTTCCTGAGAGCAGATGGAACTCGCTGAACTCCAAGCCGACGAGGCCATAGGCCTCGAAGCCGAGCGCGCGCCAATAACGATGTGCGGCCATCCTTCGTTACCGCCAAGGGCCGGTCACGTCGACGAAAGACGCCCCCGTGTTTCCAGTGGTCGGCGTGCCGGACATCGAAGCCTGCGTCGGGTTCAGCGCCACCAGGGTGCGTCCCGCAAACGCGCCGGCCCCTGGAATGCGGTCGTTCATGCGAAAGCTATCGAAGAGCAAAGTCTGCGGGGAACTCACTAGACCGGGGCAGTCCGCCCGCGGCGGCGCCGTGGTGACGGTTGTTGCGAAGTAGCGTCGACTAAGCTTGAGCGAGCCATCTACCAGGCTCGGAAACGAACCAAACGTGGAGTCCGCACCCGAGAGAATGTTCTGGCCGGTGTACGGCAAGCAAAAATGCTGTGCAGCGGACCCCACGCCAGCGAAAGAGCGAGGAAAGACCGCGTAGCCCGACGCTTGAGTGCCATCGAGCGCAGAGTCGTACATCGAAGCAGAGCCGGGCTGAACCGAGTGGCTAAGAAAACATGCGAATGCATCGCCTCCCGGCTTGAGAGCGATGGCATCGCCAAACCCTCTCGTGCAGCCTTGCATAAAGGAGGGGCTTTGCGGCAGACCCGGGGCGATGTGGATCAAGAAAGTGCGGCCATCGGCGACCAACACCCACGCGACAGGGGCTGATGTAGCAACGGTGCTTTTGGGCCAGTACCCACCGCCTGAAATCTGCGCCGTAGTCGGGAAAGGACCTGCACCCGTGTTGACATCCGACATGGCCTCGTAGCCGATCACTCGACACTGCGTTGTGGCCGTGTCGTCCACACGCAGGAGCATCCCGGTCGATGCAACATCGGCCGACTTGTACGCCGCGAGGTTCGTGCCGCTGAAAGGCTTGAGCCAGCCGGCGGGCGCCACCTTCATAGTGATTGTGCCGGTGTAGGTGCCGTCAGGCAGCGCGGTCGCGAAAGTGCGCGTCGTTGCACCGGGCATGCCGGTAATCTTCTGCTCGCCGTTCAGGCCCGCGAAGCCCGCCGGCCCGCCGGTAACGCCTGCGATCTGCACAACCCCATCGACAAGCGAGGCATGCGTGCCGGTGTAGGTCGCCGTCGCAACACCACCGACGACGACGAGCGAGGTGAGAGTCTTCGTGTCGAAACCGTCTTTGAGGCACGCGTCGAGCAGCGCGATCATCGAGCCGACCGTGCCGCTCAGCACGGGCGCGTTCGCCATTGCGCTCGTGAAATATTTGACAGAGGTGTCCACTGGAGAGGTCATTGCCGGGCCTTAGATGATTGGGTTGTCCACGTCGCCGCGCACGAGCACTTCGAACGAGTAGTCTTCGCCGGCTTCTGCGCCGGGGGTGATGGTCTGAGCGAGCCAGAAAGTGGGCAGCGCGCCAACGGTGTTGACGCGCAGCAGGTTGCCGACCGCCCAGCCAGAACCCCATCCGCCGACTGGGATACGCAAGTACGGTGCGCCGGCGTTGTTGTTCATGGGCGCCGTCTCGGTGTTGATGCTGCCCTCGCCGATCACACCGAGGTGTTCGCCGATGATGTCGAACGTCATCGTCGACTTGAACCGGAAGGCCCACCGCTCTGTGACCGCTCCGGCATTCGTGACCTCGATCGGAAAATCGATGTCGTTGTAGGTCGCGGTCGCCGAGTCCCCTACCAGCGAGTCGGTGAAGGTCTGCGGACTCCAGGTGGCTTGATCGAAAAGCAGCGACACGCGAGCGGCCAGGTCGCCCGTGATGAGCGCGCTGGAGATGTAGGAGCCGGCCGGATAGTTGTGCGTCAAGGGGCGCATGCCCGTCAGCTGCCCGTTGATCTGGGCGTCGCGGGTCTGCGTCATGTCTTCGATGCGGTGTTCCACGCGCATCGGCTGCACGAAGCCCGTCACATCGGTCCAGGTGACGATACCTGCCTCAAGATCGACCGTGTAGCCCGTGTGCTGCGTGGCGCCGTCGCTGCCGATCACGCGCACGCGGGACAAGCGCGTGCGGCCGCAATTCACGGTGCCGCCAACGATCGCGGTTGCGGGCGCGGTGGTGTCCTTGTGGCCGATGACATGCGCGCCGCCAGGCCGGAAGATCGGCACGCGGCCGTCGGTCGGCAGGCGTACAGGATCGATGCCCAGCAGGGCCGCGTCCAGCGGCAGGTACGTGAAGGCCACGGCGTTGAGGCGAACCGTCTCCTGGCGGATCAGATCGACGTAGGCATTGGTGACACCCGGCACCCCGAGGAACGTCAAGTCAGCCTGCGTCTGCCCGCCGGCGCCCGTAGGCGTGACGCCGACGATGATCACGACGCCCGTGGTGTAGTTGACCTTGCCCTTGACGCGCGCCGCGTTGATGTAGCCGTCGCTGTCGGCCGTGACGTTGAAGGTCGTGCCGTCCTGCATGGTCCCGAGGATCGAGACGCTGCCGGTGCGCAGCGGCGCGGTTGGCACCCGGAACGTGATGGCGTAGGTGCTGAAGGGCGTGTCGGGGCCGTTGACGGGCGCGCCCGCCACCCCGCGCCAATTGCTGACAGCAGGCGATCCGCCGGCCGTCCACGCGTCGAGCAGCACCTCGCCCTGCGCGGGCGTCATGGTGCCCACCGTGGTGCCGTTCCCGGTCACGGGCGAAGGGTTGACCTGCACCGCGCCGCTGGCCTTGACCACGTAGTCCTGCCCTGCGCGGCTGAACCGCACGCCCGACAGGGAGAACGCGTTGGCGACGTTGGTCTTCAGATGCAACCGGTCCATGTCGCCGGACAGCACTTCGGCGCCCGCAGCGCCCGACGAGAAGGTCGCAGCCGCGCTGGTCACGCCCGAAAGGTTCATCGACAGGATCGTGCCGAGCGCGACGGAAGCGAAGGGGACGCGCTTGAGTGCCGCGCCGGCATCGAGGGGGTTGAGAGTGACGTCGGTCATGTTGTGCCTCAGGCAACCACGATGTCGCCGGCGAAGTCGCCGGGTTGTCGCAGGAAGACGTTGTCCCAAGCGGTCGCGAGCAAAGCGACCGGCGTGGGGATGACGGTGTTAGCGGTCAGCGAGAACGTGCCGGCGGCGTAGTTGATGCTGCCGACCACCAGGCGCGCATCGCCGAGCAGCAGCACGAGCGCGCCCGCGGCGTCATCGACGATGCGGTACGTGGTCGCAGCGCCCCAGTTCACGACCGGGTTGTCCTCGTAGATGGCCTTGATCTGCCCCGTCACGTCCAGAGAGACGGAGCCCGGGGTAACGCCGGTCACGCCGAGGTCGCCCGATCCGCCAACGATGGAAACCGTGGCTGCGGTCTTCGCGCCGGTGTCCACGTTCACGGTGATGGGCGTGCCCGGTGCGGGGAGCAAATTCGGGCTCAGCCGGAAAGTGCCGCGCGCATAGTTCACCGTGCCCGTGGCATCGCCGGTGATGTTGCCGGCGCCGTCGTCGTGCGCCGACCGGGGGGCACCATCGTTCCAGGCGATCGTGAGCGCACCGGGCTTGATCGCCTTCGCGCCGGCCTCAAGGCTCGAAACGCCCGAGGTGTTGAAGGGCCAGTAGAAGCGCCCGTTGTTGTCGAGGGTCAACACCTCGCTCGACCGCGCTGCGTCAGGCTCCACCCACTGGTAGATGACGAAGCTGCCCACGTCTGGCAGCGCGCCCAACGTCACGAGAACGGTGCCGGTGTCGAAGTTCAGGTTGCCGGCGCCGAAGCTGCTGTCGGGGCCACGGATCGCGCCGTCGCCCTGCTCGCGCAGCACATACCAGCGCCCCTGGCTCATGTAGCTGATCGACAGCGTGCCGCGCGCGGGGGCCGGCTCGATGGTTCGCACGTAGCTCAGGGACCGCGTCTCGGTCTTGACCTCGAAGCCCTGCGACTGGCTGACCGCCTGAGGGGCCGCGCCGGGCGCGTAGGTGACGGTGAAGGTGCGCCCGCCGGTGCCGAACACGTCGGTCGTGAGCACGGCAATGCCGTTCTCGTAGTCGATGGTTCCGACTTCTGCGCCGCCGGACAGGAGGCGCCCGCCGCTGTCCGTGACGGAGATTGCATCCGCCAGGATCGACAACGTGCTCGGGGCGATGGAGCCGCCCAAGGACAGGCTCTGCGTCGTCGAGAAGATTGCGTTCAGGCTCTGCACCACGGCGGCGCCCGAAGACACCACGGCGGCGGACAGCTGGTTCATGCGCGCGTCGGCGATCGGCGTCTCGATCTGGGCCGAGGGCACGAGCTGGGTGAACATGGATTCACCCTTGATCGTGAAGGCGCCGATGCTCGCAGGCTCTTCGAGGCGCGTCACACCGTAGTAGCGCGCGGCGTTTGCGACGACCGTGTCGCTCAGCTTGGTGAGCTGGGCAATCTGCGCCTTCGTGTAGTCGAACCGCGACATATCGAAGCCGGGGAAGTCCTGCGCCAGCGTGTTGCCCAGCCGCAGCGTGAGCACCCAGCGCTTGAACAGCCCGCGGTCGTCTTCGAACTCCCGCTCTTCGGCGGCGGCCTCGATGACCCGCACGTACTGGCGGAACTCGTCGGGGAAGCCCTCGCGCTTCGTGAGCACCATCGTGGCGCCGATCGGCGGGGTGTTGCTGGTCTTCTGGAAGATGAGCAGCGTGTCCTGATGCTGGATGTGATTGCCGTAGAGGTAGGCCGGATACTGCGGGCCGATCGACAGGTAGGCCTCGATCCGCGAGACGGCTTCGACACGGCGGTCGAACGTCTCGCCCGTGCTGAAGGCGGTCATCGAGATATTCGGATCGTCGGGCGGCTCCGAAATGATGACGTTCGACCCTTGGTACACATCGACGTTGTTGGTATCGACATGCACCGCCAGCTTGCGCAGCTTCACGCGGCCGAGCGCGCGGTCCAGTTCGGACACGTCGGGGAAGATGGCGTTGCTGGTGCCGTCAGGCACGACGACGCCGGTGGGTGCGCCGCCGCCTTCGGGCACGTCGGCCATCACCTGGGTTTTGACGAGCTTCAGGTCGCCCGCGAAGATGGTCACTTGTTAGATCTCCATGAATTTGAGGGTGGTCAGGTAGTAGTCCGAAGGCAGCGGATCACTGAAAGGGACGACGGGCTTCGCGTCGACTGCGGGTTTGTCGAAGTGACGAAACTTGACCTGCCGCGCAACGCCGCGCATGGTCAGCGTGAACTCGGCGCCGGGGATCGCGCCCCACAACTGGAGCCGGTCAATGTCCTCGCGGATCATCCAAGCGCTGCTGTCGTCGGGTGGCTGCAACGTGATCGGCCGACCTGGCCGCGTCGCGTCGCCGTCGACCTGCTCGATAAGCGCGCCCGTGAGGCCCACGTCGACCGTTTGCTCGACCGGGCTGTACTGGTATTCGTCGACCCACAGCAGGTCATCGTCGAGCGGCAGCACTTCCGTGCCGTATTGGAGGGTGTTGCTCATGACGACCGGCCCTTCGCGCGGCCCAGCAGGCCGATCAATTTCTTCGCGTCCTCTTCGGACCCCATGTTGAAAGAGTCCGAGGCCCCGCTCGGCACCTTGAGCTCGACTTCGTGCTTCGTGCTCTTCTCGCCGCCCTCGAGGCGCTTCACGGCGTCCTCGAATTGCCGACGCGTCGCCTGCCAGGCCGCGTCGTCTCGCCGCCCCTCAAGCGAGATGAACGACCCCTTCTTGTCGATGTCGTTGTTGATCTGCGCGTTCTGCCGGAGCGCTCCGATCACCGTCTTGAGGCTTTGCACGTCGCCGGCGTCGAGCTGGCCGGCCTTGAGCTTGTCGCGCAGGGTGAACATGAGCGAGTTGTCGACGGCGTTCTGGCCGGCGAGTCGCTCTTCGCGAGTACTCCCCGTGGTGGACTTGATTTCCTGGCCGCCCGAAGGAATCACGCCTGGCGCTTGCCCGCGCTTGTCCTGACGCGGATCGAGCCCGATGGTGGCGGCGTCCTGCCGGAATTGCCGCGCCGCGCGCGACGCCCTTCCGTAACCGTCGACGGCCGCTTGGCCGAAGCCTTCGACGGCCTCTTTGTTGCGCAGGATCGCGTCCTCGGTCTCGAGCCAACTGGGCGCCATGCCCTTGTTCGCGGCGATCGCATCCTCCGCCATCTTTGTGAACGCGGTGCGCAGCTGGGTCGCCGTGGCCTGGCCGCTGTTGCGCAAAACGTCGTAGGCCTCGCGCGAGCTGGCGGCCGTCGTGCGCAGCGCCTCCGCGCTCTTTAGACCGAAGAGGCTCATGGCTTCGGCCACGCTCTGAATACCCGGCTTCAGTTGCTCCAGCTTCACGCGCACGGCATCGGCCTGGACGTTGAGCTGGGCCAGCAGGCCGTCAGCGATCTTGTCGCCGAGCTGCTTGCGCACCGCTTCGATCTGCCCGCGCAGCGCGTCGATCGACTTTTGGCTGTCAGCCGTTTCGATGCCGCGGCCGATGCTCGCGACCAAGGCGGTGCTGGTGTCGACGCCAGCTGCCTTCAATCGGTCGAGCGACGTGATGATGGCCTCGGTGTCGTTGATCGCGCTGCGCGAGGCCTTGCCCGAGCCGCCGGCGAGCACGTCCCACTCCAAGCCCGTGCGACGGATGGCTTCACGCGCCGAGCCGTCGAGCACTTGCGCCATGCGTTCGACCTCGCGCGTAGTGCCGGCGAACGCGGCGCGGGCCTTCGTTTCAAACACTGCCAAGTCTTCGCCCTTGAGCGCTTGTGCCCAGGCGTCTTGGAACTGCTGCGCCGTCAGCTTTCCGTCGGCGGCCAGCTTGTCGAGCACGGCGCTCGCGTCAGCGATGCCCTTCACGCTTGCGAGATCGAAGTCCTTGCCGATCTTCGCAATGGCGTCGGCCGCGCTGTCACCCTTCGTGCGCATTTCGTCGAATCGACCGATCAGGCCGGTCGCTTCTTTCGACAGCTCGAATTGCTTGTCGCGAGCCTCCTGCAACGCGATGGCCATCTGGCGCTGCTGGGCTGCGTTGGACTTCGCATACTCTTCCTGGAGCTGCAGCGCTTCGTTGGCCCTCTCGATTTCCTTGCCATAGCCAGCCCACTTCGCCGCGCTTTCGCCGAGCCAGGTGCCCAACTCCTTTGCGTTCGCCAGGACCGCGAGGTAGATGTTGACGCGGGCCAGTCCGCTGATGAGCCCGCCAACGGCGCCTGAGGCCTTCGAGGCGCCTGCAGCCACTACCCCACCAGCTGCGCCGGCGGCGTTGCCTGCGGCGGCGCTGGCACGCTGCGCGGCGGCATTTGTGACGTGGGCGGCGGTGTTGATACCGACCGCGGCCGTATTCGCCTGCACGGCGGCCGTCGCGGCGGCGCTGGCTGTGGCCCAACGGTACACGTCTGCGGCCAGGCCGGCGATCTTGATGGCGGCCCAGGCCTTGCCCGCGGCGAACAGGACCGACACCAGCGTGTCGAGGTTGTGCGCCAAGCCGTCGATCACCTTGGCAACGTTGGCGCTCGAGGCCATGCCGTTGTCGCTGGCACCGACGTACAGGGTCCACTGGGTGGAAAGATTCTGCAGCGATCGGCCGACAGTGGCCGGCAGCTTGTCGAATTCGGCCTTGACCGTGTCGGCTTGCTTGGTGAGCGCAGTGATGACCGTGGCGCTGGTCAACGCGCCCTCGTTCGCCATCTTTCGCAGCTCGCCCGTCGTAACGTTCAAGCCTTGCGCCAAGGCCTGCGCAAGCCGCGGCGCTTGCTCCATGACGCTGTTGAACTCTTCGCCGCGCAGGACGCCCGACTGCAAGCCCTGGATCAACTGCGTGACGGCCGCAGCCGAAGCGTCGGCGCTGCTGCCCGACAGCTGCACGGCCTGGTTGATGGTTTCCGTCAGGCCCAGTGCCTGCGCGCTCGCCGCTTGTGTCGACAGGCCGGCGTCGGTGCCCGTCTTCGCCAAACGCGCGAACAGCGTGCCGGTGCCCTCGAGCGCGCTGTTGGTGGCGAGCGCGACCTGCGTGACGCCGCGGAAGGCTTGCTCGAAGTTGCCGCCCTCACCCGTCGCCAGCTTGATGCGGGCCTGGAGATTCTTGAATTCGTCGGCGGTCGCGGCGACGTCCTTGACCATGCCGCCGATGAAGCCGCCGCCCACTGCCACGGTTGCAATGGTCTGGATCCGGCGCAGTTCATCGCCAATCCCGCGCACGCCGTCGCGCACGGTGCGCGCGTCGGCGACCTGCCGAGCGGCAGCAGTGCTCGACGCCTGTGCGGCCTGCGCGAACGCCGGCGCCAGGCCGGCAACACGCTCGCGCACTTGAGCGATCGCCACGCCCAAGTCGCGCTCCACGGAGGCCAGCTTGTCGGCCGCGATGCCATGGGACTCCAGCGCAGCGCGCGAGGCCTCCAGGGCGCGCGACTTGTTCCCCAGCTCACCGCTCAGCTTCCGGGAGCTGGCGACGGTCTTTTCGTATTCCGTCGACAACGCGCGCTCTGCCGTCTCGGCGGTGCGCGTGGCGGCACTGGCCGCGGCCAACTCGGCGCGTTTCTGCGTGAGGTTGGTGCGCAGGTCCTTGACCGACACCAGGAGTTGGGCGTTCGCTTCGCGGTAGGCGTCGGAGCTGCGCGCGCTGCCCGTGTATTCGGTCCGCAGCGCGGCCATGGCCGTCTGCTGCTCTTTCAGGTCGGCTGTGGCGCCGTCGAGCGCAGCGCGGGCACGTGCCTCGGCCTCGGCAAAGCGCGCGGTTGCCGCGGCGGCCTGCGGCAGCTCGGTGCCCAGCCGGTCGACGCTGGCCGTGGCCTGATCTAGCTCGGTCGTGAGCTGCGCGGTGGTGCGTCGCAGCTCGGCAAAGTTTTGGACGGCGTCTTTTCTGGCGCCCAGCAGATCGAGCGCGTTGGCGGCTTCGATCGCCTGTTGCTTGAGCCCTCCCTCCAGGGATTCGCCCAGCGATCGCACCGTGGCCGCGAGCTGGCCGACGTCGGGTTCGCCCTTGATGCCGGCTTCGATGTCGTACCTGATTTTTGGATCGGTCACGCGCGTTTTCTTCTGTCAGGGTTGAAGGGCAAGAAAAGGCCCCAGCGCGACGCCGCGCCAGGGCCGGGAGGCAGCTGCTGCCGCTTAGGCGGGCGCGTCGTCGAAGTCGACGATGTAGGGCTCGGCTTTGCCCGCCGGAATCACGCAGGTGCCTTCCAGCTGGATGCCGTTGAAGTCATCGGCCAGGAAGTCGAAGCCCTGCGTCGAGCGGAGCGAGGCCTCCCACACTTCGGCACGCATCGGGCGGGAGTCCACCAGATTGACGCCGACGAAACGCGCCTGGGCGCGCACCTGCACCTGCGTACCGCCGCGGATCCGCGTGCCCGACACCGCGTTCGCCGTGCCCGCCACCGTGATCACTTCGTTCGCCGCTGCCTCGCCCGTGGAGAGGAACTTCACCTCGCCGGTCGCGTAGTTCACGACGTAGTCGGTGTCCTTGGTCAGCAGGCCCGCGGTCGCGCCGGTGAACGTGAGGCCGGCTTCGACGACGTTGCGCTTCAGCAGCGCGACCCACTTGTCCAGCTTCGCGTTGACGGTGCCCGCGATGCTGCCCGCGGCTTGCGAGTAGGACGCGAGCACGCCCTGGAACTGCATCGCCATCGCCGTCTTATCGGCCGCGGAAATGGTGATCGCGATCTTGGTGGGCTTCGCGAGCGGGACCGACGCGATGGCCTGCCCGTAGTTCAGGTGCTTCTTCGACGTCTTTTCCTTGACTTCGGAATCGGGGGTGAGCTCGAACTTGTCGGCGCCCAGCTCATCGCCCCATCCGAGGTAGGCCTGCGTCGCCGGGTCGTACACGTTGAGCTGCACGGCGCCGGCGCCGAGGATTGCTTGTGCTTCTGCTTCTGCCATTTTGAATACTCCAGAGAAAAAGGGAACGGGTCGACCTAGCCGCCAAGAAGGCCGAGCTGGTCGCGGTATGCGAGCGTGAAGGTGCCCAGCACAAGGCCGCCCCCCACGTCGATGTTTTCGAGCCGGAACGTGATCTCGCCTTCGCGGTGGTTGCCCACCTGGCAGATCGCCTTGAGCCGTGGCAGGGCCGCCTTGAGCGCCAGCTTCGCCACGCGGTAGTCGCCATGCGAACCGCGGCGGGGTTGCTCCGTGCGGTTGACGACGCCCACGTTGTAGCGATACACGCGCTCGGATGGCTTGTCGGAAGGGCCGTCGGACACGTCCTCGAAAAAGACGATCCGCTCGCCTTCGGCCAGGTCGGTCACGCGCACCGGGTTGTTGATGAGCTTGGCGCCCACCAAGCCCGGCGCAGCGACCAACGCCGAATAGAGCGCATCGCCGATCGCGTAGGCAGCGCCGAAGGGCCAAGCGTCGACGGCGCTCATGCGGTCGCGCTGCTCAGCAGCGCCTCCACCTCGAGCCCATCGTTCACTCGCTGCGGCGCCTCCAGCAGCCGGAAGACCGTGCCGATCGGCACGCCTGGCCCGCCATCCTCCACAGCGACCAACTTGTCATCGGCGCGCACGTCCTGGCCGGCCACGAAGCGCGCGGTGCGAGTGGCCGCGATGGACCGCCCCTCCAGCACTTCGCCGTCGACGGTCCCGAGAATCAGCCGCACGTCGAGATCGTCGGCGGCAGGCCGCACACGCCTGAACAGCGGCGCAAAGTCGGGGCCGTAGAACACGGCGGCCAGGTCGTGCGCGTGATCGATCACGAGTTGGCCTGCTGCGAAGAAGCGGCGACGTCGGCCAGGGCCTTGGCGTCGGCGTCAGCCTTTTCCTTGGCCTCGGCATCGGCGAGGGCCTTGGCGTCGGCATCGACCTTTTCCCTGGCTTCGGCATCCGCCTTGGCCTTAGCATCGGCGTCAGCCTTTTCCTTGGCTTCCTGATCGGCCTTGGCCTTCGCGTCAGCCTTGGCCTTCGCGTCAGCCTTGGCATCGACTTCGGCCACCATGCCCAGGTCGATCAGGCGCCGCGCATCCTTGTCGGCCATCGTGAGGATGGCGTCGACCTCGGCGCGCTTGCGGTCGTGCTTGACCGGCGACAGGACGACGACTCGCATTTAAGCCGCCCCGGTGAACAGGAAGCCAGCCGACGCGCCCACCAGCACGGGCTGGTAGGCGTCCGACACCGGGTAGTACCAGGTGTTGGTGTTTTCGTCGAAGTAGGCCTCTTCGGCATTCGGGCCGTCCTGGAGTTGGTAGGTGTAGCCGTAGTTCGGCGAGCCCATTTCCTGCGCGCTGGCCGGCGTGGTGAAAGCCAGCACGGCGTTGGTGCCCCACACGTCGACGAAGCTGGCGCCGTCGTGGTACACGGCCTCTCCTTCGATGATCGTCTCGATTTCCAGGATGGCCTGGAGTTGGGCGATCGACGCCGGCGGGCGATCGGCGGCCGTGCTCATGCGGTCCAGGATCTTCGGGTGGCGACGCAGTGCGCGCAGCGGCTTCGGGCCGAGCGTGAGCACGTTGGGCTTCTCGCCGGTTTGCGAGCGGATGGCTTCGCGGGCGTCGTCGATGTCAGTGGCCGGGTCGCTGGTCGGGTCGGTCCACTTGGAAGTGCCAGAGAGCGCTTCCTTGTTCGACGCGGCGTAGTTGGCCGGATCGGTTGCCAGCTTCGACGCTGCAACTTCGCGCTCCAGGGCCATGACGTTGAGCACGCGGCGCAGGGCCATCGCGCCCAGGTCGATGCCAGGCATTTCGCCGCCGGCTTCGCGCTGGTTCTCGACGGGCACCGCGCCTTCGAGGCGGTGGTCGACCAGCGCGAAGTTGCCCGATGCGTAGCCGTACTGCACGCGCTTGGTGTTGGCACCAGGTGCGCGCACGGTCGACACCAGGCGGAAGTCTTCGGTGCCGAACACCAGGATCTTGCCAGCGCTCTTGCCGACCGACACGATCGGAAAAAGCACGTTGGCGACCTTGGCCTTCGGGCTGCGATAGCCGCGGGCAACGGCGGTAAGCACCGGATCTTGGACACGGGCTTGGGCGAGATTGGGTTGGGGCATGAAATGCGCTCCTGAGAAAGTTGAATGTGGGGAACTGTTGAGGCCGACGCTTGCCGCGCTTAGACCGTCGGGATGCCGGTGCTCGGCGTGAGCAGCACTTCGATGACGGCACCCGCGGCAGCACCAGCGGCCAGCGCACGACCGCAGGGGTGCTTCGCCGAACCAGCCAGTGGGACGACACGGCCGGTGGCGTCGACCATCAGGAAGTCGTCCTTCACGACAGCGGCGCCGCACTCGACCATCGCGGTACCGATCACGTCGACGGCGACCGGGTCGCCGATCGCGGCGTCGAAGCGCGCGACGCCGAGCGCCTTGCCGCCAGCAGCGGGATAGACGCCTCCGGTGGTCACGAAGCGGGCGGTGGCGGTGGCCGCGGCTGCGATGACCGTCAGCGTGAGAATTGCGTTGTTCATGTTGGTTGGTCCTGGTTGCTTGCGTTGATGGTGGAAGGCCCGCGCGTCTTAGGACGCGAAGCCCATCTCCTTCATGGCCGTGATGAAGTCGATGCCCTTTTCCTTGGCATAGGCCTGCGCGGCGGCGGTCTGTTCGGCCTTGGTCTTGGGCTTTTCGTCGGCCGGCGCGAGCGAGCCGGTTGCGGCGTTCGGCGCGTCCGCCGCGTGCGCGTTGGCGGCGGCCTGGTGCGCGGCCTTGATGGCGGCGTTGACCTGCAGCGCGGCTTCGCCGGCAGTGGTCTTGCCGTCGAAGGCCAGTGTTTCCACCAGGGCTTCGTGGCCGGGCACGGCCGTGGCACGCACCGCTTTGATGCGCGCCAATTCTTGGGCGGCGCCTTGCGCGGTGAATTCAGCCTGCAGGGCTGCAAAGAGCACGGTGTGGCTCGCTTGGAGCTGCTCGCGCGTGAGAGTGTTTTCGGGCATTGCCGGTCCTTGGTCGATAGTTGCGGAGGGAGGGTTGTCTTCATGCGCAGCACCGGCGCCTTCCGACTGCTTGCGAGCCGGCTTACCCGCGACGACGCGAGCCTTACGGCGCGTCGCGAACTGGCCGGGATCGGTAGCCATCTGTTCCACCAACGCGTCGAGGGTGGAAACACCGTCCACCAACCCCGCATCGATGGCCTGCTGGCCGCGGAACACACGGCCGTCGGCCATGTGCTCAAGAACTTGTTCCGCGCTCACACCGCGGTGCCGCGCCACGTCGTCGACCATGAGCGAATAGACGTAGTCGACGTCGGCCTGCACGATTGCGCGGCTGTCTTCGCTCAGCGGCTCGTTGGCGCGCGCGATGCGCTTGTAGCGGCCCGCCGTGATGTGCTCTTCCTGCACGGTCGCGCTCGGGTTGTAGTTGCGCGAGACAACCACGCCGATGCTCCCGACCTGCACCACCGGCCCGCTGATGTAGATCGCGTTAGCGGCCGAGCCCGACCAGTAGCCCGCGCTCGCGAGCTGGTCATCGGTATGCACCACCAAGGGCTTCGCCTGCGCAGCCTCATAGATTGCCTGGCTGAATTCCGGGATGCCCATGACGTTGCCGCCCGGCGTGCTGATGGCGAGCACCGTGCCCTTCACGCGCGGATCCGCCGTGATGCTCTCGAGCTGCTTGGTCGCCATTTGCGTCGAGATGCCGCCGCTGACCTGCATGAACAGATTCGCCTTCGGGGACATAACGCCCGACATGCGGAGCACGGCGACACCACCAGGCTCGACGGTGTAGGCCTGCTGCTCGGCGGCCAAGGGCCGGCCGAGGCGCGCCTCGATCGCAGCGATATCGAGCTTTTCGCCACGCATGTGCGTGGCGTAGATCGCCTGCAGCTCGCGCAACTTGTCAGCGTCGAGCGCCCAGCACCCGCAGAGAAGATCAAGCAGCGTCATCGTTTTCTTTCGTGTCGTCGGCCGGCTTCTTGCCGGCGATCGGCGCCGCGGCGCCGGCCTTTGGTGTTGGCAGCAGGTCGGCGGCCTTGAGGCGGTCGTGCTCGCTCTTCTTCGTGTCGAAGGTGGCGTTCCAGTCGGAGCCGAACAGCTCCCACTCGGCGCGCTCGCGCGTCATGAGGCGCGCGTCAACTGCGGCCGAATAGGCGGCGACTTCGTCCTTCGGGTTGATCGATCCCATGCTGTCGCCCGGCCAGCTCGCGCGGGTGTAAGCCCAGCGCAGCAGCGGGTCGGCGAAGAAGCCAGGCGCAGGAATGCGCCCGATCGCGACGGCCTCGGCGAGCCAGGTTTCGTACACAGGCTGGCAGAAGCTGATGGCCATCCAGGCGCGCACGTTGCGGAAGTAAACCCAGGCGTCGAGCAGGGCGGCCTTGCTTGCGCTGTAGCTGCTGGCGAACTGTTTCACCAGCAGCTCGGTGGGCAGGCCCAGGGCCATGCCCATTTGCTTGATCACCGCGTCGATGAACGGGCCGAAGTTGGGATTCGGGCGTGTGGGGTTCGCGGTGTTGCTAACCTTCTCCCCCGGCGCCAAGCCGACGACGGCGCCCATGCCCAGGCCCACTTCGTTCGGCGCACCAGCTGCGCCCGGCGTGGTGCCATCGAAGACCGGCGCAGTGTTGCCCGTCGGCGTTTCGATGAACACCGTGAAGTAGGCGGTGATCACGGCGGCCATGATTTCGGCCTCGGTGTAGCGCGCGATCTGCTTGATGCTGTCGATGATCGGCGCCAGGTACGGCAGGCCGCGCGGCAGACCTGGCCGCACCTTGCGGAAGTGCTGGAGGATGCGGCGGCGGCCAGACCGGCCGATGCGCTTCACCCACTCGCCGGCCAGCGGCGAACCCGCGCCAGGCAGGAAGCCGCCAGGGTGCTGGCTGTAGACGTAGAACTCGATTGGCGCGCCGTTGGCGTCGGTCTTGACGCCGCCCGCCACCGTCGGCGTGTCGACCTGGCCGAGCGGGTTGCCGACGCGGTCGGCCTCCAGCACCTGGAGGCGCAACGCGTAGGGCTGCGTGGGCGTGCGCGTGCCGTCGGGCATGAGCGTGAAGGCATCGCCCGACTCCAGCACCGCACGCAGTACCAGACCCTGCTGCTGGTAGAAGTTGAGCTGTTGGGCGATGTCGCATTCGGTGCTGTCGGCCCACAGGCTGAATTCGTTCTGCACCAGCTGCTTCCAGGCCAGCGCCTGCTCTACGCTCCAGCCCAGCACCTGGCGGTTGGGCTCCGCGCTCAGCGCCAATCCGGTACCGATGACGCGGTCGACGTTGGTGTTGATCGCACCGACAGCGATAGGGCTGGTACGCGCGAGCTGGCGCGAGGCCGCGCGATCGCCGCGCAGATAGGGCAAGGTATCCGAGCGCGCATCGCGCGCCCGTGGCTTCCACCAGCGCCTGGCGCCCGAGCTGCTGCCGCCGTTCACGTCACCGCTGCCATCGGCGGATGCGGTCATGTTGGTCGTGGGCGTTAGTGCAGACAGCTCGGGCAAACGGGCCAGGATCTCGACTTGTGCGCGGGCATGCATGCGCGAGGCCACGAGGCCCGGTGCGAATGGCGCGATCGCGCGGTCGATGAGGTTGGGTTTCATGGTCAGTAGGGCCGGATGTAGGTGACACGGCGGCCACCGCCGGCGGCGGCTGTCGCCGCCACGATCTGCTCGGTCAGACTGCGGATCTCGGCGCGCACCTCGCCCAGGTCGGCGCGCGTGAGGCGCCGTGCCGTCGAACCGGCGCCGACTTGGTATTCCTGCGACCCGCCCAGGATCGCTGCCTCGGCGGCGATGTAGAGGGCGAGGCGGGCTTTCAGCTCTTCGGGTGTCATGTGCCGAACTTCCGGGTGAGGGTTTTGGCCGCGGCGTAGAAGTCGCTGGCGAAGCCGTCGCGAACCGCGGTGGCGGCTGCGCCAACGAAGTCCAGGCGCGGGCGATAGGTCGGCAGGTTGCGGGTGAACACGAACAGGGGCCGCACGCGCTTGCCGTCGCGCTGCCAGATGCCGCGGGTCTTGTCGCGGCCGATCGCTCCGGCATAGGGCACGCCGTCCTTGCGCTTGGCGCTTGGCCGTGTGACCGCGCGCAGGATGGTGCGGACCTGTGCGCCCGTGACGTTGCCGTTCGCGTCGAGCGGCAGGCCGGCTCCAGGCATGGCCCGTTCGCCCGCCAACAGGATTCCGGCGAAGCGCAGCCCGCGCTCCATGCCTTTCTCCGCGCGCCCGCCGCCTTCGACTTCGGGAAGGAGATAGCTGGTCGGCCTGGCGCCGCCGCTGCTCTGATCCTTCACGGCGATGCGCGCGAACAGCTTGTCCTTGGTCGCAGGCTCGATACGCGTGGCGTTGAGCGTGAACGACACAGGGCTGCGGAACCCGCTGCGCATGGCCGCAATCACGGCCTGCTGGCCCCGCTTGGCCGCCTTCGTGAGCGCGATCGCCGTGGCGTAGGGAATGACGCGCTCGGGCACGTCACGAATCCCTGCGGCCATGTCGGCGAGCGTCGGCCCCGAGCGGCGAATGTCGAGCATCAGGCAGCGTCGGCAGGCAGCTCTTCGACCACCAGACGGCGAGTCGAAGTCAGGTAGTCGGTGACCATCGCGGTCGGATGCGAAAGCGCGACAGGGTCGCCGGCGTTTTCCCATTCGCCCGTGGCGGGGTTCTTGTGTTGCACCTGGACCTGCGCCTTGTAGGGTGCGGTATCGGCGTTCTCGATTCGGATGTGTTTGGTCATGCGTGGCCCAATAAAAAACGCCCCGACCGCGATAGCAGTCGGGGCGAGAACCCCGGTGCTTCAGGTCGGGGAGGAGACGTGCTTCGATCTCCTAAGTTTGGGCGGCGCACACCATTTCGGTGGGCCTAAGTTGTCTCGTGTTCTACGAGACACTTTCAGTGTTGACGGCCCCGGGCTCGGCGTGATTGACCTGTAGTTGCAAGCCGTGCGCACCGGCGTTGCCTTCCAGGATTCGGGCCGTCGTGCCGATGCGGCGACGGAACTCCACAAGCACCCGGTAGAAGTGCGCTCTCCCAATGCCAAGAGCCGCCGCGGCGCTCTTTATCGGCTTGACGCGAGCGACGTAGTAGAGGTCGAAGACCTGCTTATCGATCGCCGTGGGCTGGCACGTGTAAGCAATATGCAGAGCGGCGATCGACGCCGGCGATATAGCTGACCCCAATCGCACGGAGCGCGTGGAGCTGGGCAAGCTAGCTATAACGGCGGGGCGTACCGAAGGCGGCCAATATAGGCCGTTGCCGCGGCACCAGGCCACCCAAGCCTCGCACAGTGCATCCAAGTCTCGGTCGCCGCCGTCGAGCACTGGCGCGTGGTCGTCGACTTCGTCGTTGGTTTCGTGTTCGTGGTCTTTCATCGGATACCTCTCGACATGAAGCGGCGACCAGCAGGCGCTGGCGCATAGGCAACGCGTGGCGGCGGTGGCGGTGGCGCGTCAGCGACCGCAGGAACAGTGACAGTCGCGGCAAGCGGCTGTCCATACGTATGGACGGCGGCCGTGCTTGTTTCACGGGGAACCGCGGGAGCGGCGGGCGCCGGTGCAGCCGCTACCTCGCCTTCGGGTTGAACGACCTCGGGTTCGGGCGCGTTCTCGCGAGGCTCCCCGCCGAAGAGATCGCGCGTCTGGTTCGGCGGCACCAGCTTCGCGCGCAGCTTCGTCCAGTCGTAGGCGCTGTACTTGTGAAGGCCGAGCTGGTACGCGATCGCCAGGTTGTAGACCGACACGTCGAGCGCTTCGTTGCGCGCACCGTTCGGCTTGATCCACTCGCGGATCGAGCGCCCCTTGACGTAGCGCACACGCGGCTGCTCGACCACCAATTGCTCGAACCATTCGTCGGGCAGCTTGTCGTGAAAGTGCATCGCGCCGGCGCCCTCCCCCAGCTTCATGCGCGCGAACAGATAGTCCTTCGCCACGTCGGTGCCGACGGTCCACAGCTCCACCCCGCCTTCGATCTTGTCGCCACCCCACTCCACGTCGACGCGCGACGGAGCGCTGCCCATGATTGGCTTGTTCGGTCGGTTGGCGCCGTGCAGCACCGTGCAGCCGACCGACTTGCGCGCCATGCCGTAGTTGTAAACGTCCTGCGTGTTGGCGCCGCCGGCGTCGATGCCGTAGGCGCTGATGAGCAGCGGCTTGCCGGTGGCGTGCGCGAGCGGCGTGCGCCGGATCGCGTCCAGGCGTCGCCACACGCTGTTCTCCGCCTCGGGCGGGTCGCTGGGCGAGCCGTGCAGGATGATGTAGTCGACAACCCAGTGCTCCAGGCCTGGCCCCCACGCTTCGATCTGCACCTCGAGGCGGCTTGGCTGCGTGTCGACGGCCATCGTGACCACCAGGGCTTGGTCGGGCACGACGCGGGGCGGGTAGCCCTCGGCACGCTGCTGCAGCTGCTGGGCCGTGGTGGTCGATTCGCTGTTCTGGTAACTCAGGCCGAGGCGCGTGTTGTAGAACACCTGCATGCCTTCGTGATCGCCACGCGCGAGCCGGTCCTTGGCGCGCGCGTACTGGCGCGCCAGGGCGAGCCAGGTGATCGCCCCGCTCGGCATATAGAAGGCCGACATCGTGAAGCTGATGGTCTCGCCGTCGCCCTGCGACTTCGCGACCCACCGCGCTTGGCCGCCCATTTCCACGTCGGGCAGCATCGTGGTCTTAGAGTGCTCTTCGATGATGCAGCCGTGCTCGGGACACACGAACCAGGCGCGCGCCATGAAGCCGGTGTCCGGGTCGCGTTCGTAGCGGAAGTTTTCCAGCACCAGCTCGTGCAGGTGCCCGCACCCGGGGCAGGGCACGTGGTAGCTTTCCTGCGTGCCCATATCGAACAGCGCGTCGATTTTGGAGAAGCCCTTGATCGTCGGGCTACTGACCTCATAGAACTTGCAGTCCCGCGCAAACTGCGTGGCGCGCGCCTCGGCCAGCTCGACCGGGTCGCCTTCCCCGTCGACGCTCGACTCCATCCGATCCACTTCGTCGATGAAGATGTAGCGCGCGGTGATTTCCGCCAGGTTGGCGGCAGCGCCGGCGGTGTTGATGTAGAGGGTCGCATCGCCTTTGAAGTCCTTGGCCTGCGTCGTGTTGCGCTTGTCGCGCGAGCGCTCGGCCGCGAACACGTCGCGCAGCACCTTGGCCGCGCGCGTGGCCTGTGACACGCGTGCGCTGAATCGCTTCGCGAGGCCATCGGTCGGCTGCAGCGCGAGGATGTTCGCCGGCGCCTGGTGCGCCACCGCGCAGATCCAATTGAGCGCGGTTTGCGTCTTGAACATTTGCGAGGCCACGCGGGCGACCACGCGCTTGCAGGGGTGCCCAGGTGACAGCACCTGGTGCACGCGGCGGGCGTAGGGCGTGCGAGCCAGCCGGAACTCCCCGCCCTTCGTCGGCCCGCTCTTCGGGAGCACCACGTGCTCTTCGGCCCACGCGTCGACGCGCAGCTCCGGGTCGGGCTTGGCCGCGGCGATCGCCGCACCCAGCACCAGGGCAACGTCTTCCTGTTCAGTCATGAGGCCGAGCCCTTCACCATCGCCAGGCGTTCGGCCATCTTCTTTTCCCAGGTGTCGAATGCCTTGCGCAGCTCTTCGGCGATGACGCGCTCGATCTCGCGCGCGTCGCCCATGCCGATCGTCCGAGCTGCTGCGTTCTGCGGCGCCTGAAACGCTTGGTCGCGCAGTGACCGGAAGGCATCGAACACCGTCCGCTCGACCGTCTTCTTCTCGACCAGCTCGCCGGCCTTTTGGCGGTAGGTCAGCTCCGCCGTCTTGGCCGCAAACACCCGCTCCTGCGCCTGCGCCTTGCGAAACACCATGTCGGCGCCACCATTGCCGCCGCTGACCCCTCCCCCCACCATGGAAGCCGCGCCCGAAGGCGTCGGCTCATCCGAGGAAGGAGGGACGGCAGGCGGCGCAGGCTTGGCGTTCGCACCATTGCGCGCGCGCGACATGTCGGTGGTGTTGACCACGAGCCGATCGGTCATCTCGAAGTTGACGCGGTCGCGGCCGTCGACCTTGACCATCACGACGCGCCCGGCCTGCTTGAGTTTGGTCACATACGCCGGCGACACACCCGCGTGCGCCGCGTACTCGCTCAAGCTGCCAGTCTTCACGCGGCGGTCCCTTCCGGTTCGACTGCTGCAGCGACTTGGCCGACGCGTTCCGCAGCGACCTCCGACCACGTTTGCCCCGTCGCCTCAAGCGTGGCCTCGCCCGCCGTGGCGTTCTGCCAGCGCGTCACGATCACGTCGACGTACACCGACTTCAGCTCCATGCAGTAGCAGGCGCGCCCCGTGCGCTCTGCCCCCATCAAGGTAGAGCCGGAACCGCCGAAAGGCTCGACGCACAGGCCGCCCGCGGGCAGGCTCGACTTCATGACCCGCTCCATCATCGCCACGGGCTTCGGCGTCGCATGGCCGTAGCGCTCTTCTCCGATCACGCGGCCGAACTCCCACACATCGCGCATCACATCGTGGGCGTTGTCGAAGTAGGGTCGGCCGGCGCGGAATTCTTCGCCGCGCGGTTCAAGCACCTCGCCCCGGAAGAGCGCGCGCAAGTGGGAGTACTCGGTCTTGAGCTCCGCGTAGGGCCGGGCAAACGCCGCGCCATTCGCGGCGGCCTGGAGCTTCGCGTAGTCCTTTTCGGAAATGAACACCCATTGGCTCTTCGAAAACCAGTGGCTGTACATCTGGTTCCCGGCGATGCGCTTCACATCGGCGGCCTTCCAGCCGGCCTTGTCGCGCTCGCCGCACATCCATTCACGCAGAGGCTCCCAGCCCGGCCAAAAGTCGTCCTTGGTCTGGTTGACCTGGAACACATAGCGGCCGAGTTGGAAGTACAGGCACCGCTCGGTCGCTTCGGGAAATTGCGTCAGGTCGGGCGATGCCATGCCGGCGATCGCCTTCTTGTCCCAGACGATCTCGTTGCGCAGCGTCATCGGCTCGCTGTCGCCCAGGCCATTCTTGAACCACCAGCGCCACAGGTCCGGCGAGTTGCCCCACACGTAGGCGCCGGCGTTGTCGGCCAGGTGGCGGCGAAATGCGCGCCACCACGCGGTCTGGAACTCATCGAGCTTGTCGCCGCGGAGGTTGTCGTTGGCAACGCCATCGGCTTCCTTCCCCATGCCGTAGGGCGGGTCGGCGTGCAGCAGCTGCGCGGTCTGGCCCGCCATCAACGCGCGCACGTCGGCAGGGTTGGTCGAGTCGCCGCACATCACGCGATGCACGCCACCAAGGATCCACACGTCGCCGGTGCGCGAAGTCGGTACCGCCGGCGGCAGCGGCGCTTCTTCTTCCTTCTCCTTTTCCGTCTTGGGTTCGTCGTCGGCGAGCAGGTTGAGCAGCTCTTCGGCGTCGAAGCCCATCAGCTCCAGCTGGAAGCCCGATTTCTCCAGCTCTGCCATCTCCGCCGCCAGCATTTCCTCATCCCATCCGGCGTTCAGTGCGAGCTTGTTGTCGGCGATGACGTAGGCGCGCTTTTTCACCTCGCTCCAGCCCTTGGCGACGATCACGGGGGCGTGGGGCAGCTCGAGGCGCTTGGCGGCCAGCACGCGGCCGTGCCCGGCAATGATTCCGTCCTGCTCATCGACCAGAACCGGGATGGTGAAGCCCCACTCGCGCATGGACTCGACCAGCTGGCCGATCTGCTCTTCCGAATGGGTGCGGCTGTTGCGGGCATAGGGGACCAAGGTGTCCACCGCGCGCAACTCGATAGCGTCAGAAATTGCGATCACTTTTAACCACCCACCACCGGATTTAACCAATCGGCGCGCCCTGCAACTGGCGCGAGCGAGGGGGCGGAATTACCCCGAAGGCTCGATACGTGGGGAGTACCTACAGGGGGGTCGGCCTGTTGCGAACATGCCACTCCGGGTCGACCCGCATCGCAGGGGCAAGGCGAAGCGCATGCTTCATCGAAGGCCGCGACCATGGGCACTGGGTACCGCGAGCTATCGACGAACCACCGCCACAGATCGGCCCCTTCGACCATCGGTCCATACGCATGGAACGACATGCGATCGGCGCCAATGTCGACGCCGAGAACAACGGCCCCACCCAACCC